>NZ_JAEQCB010000064.1:0-52063 GCF_020738785.1 Microcoleus sp. PH2017_05_CCC_O_A
CCTGATGGATTACCCTGTAGAAGCCAGTCATCCCCCGATTTCTCGGTTTCGACTGAACGAATCGCACTTGGCAGCACCATTTAAGTCTGCATTCACAATCGAAGCATTTGCTGATCGATACAAGCCACGTTTAATTCGTTTTCCAGATGCTTTCCACCCAGATGGCTTTTCACCATATTTGGGTAGGGAGTCACCACCCTTAAAAACTAGCTTTCGATGTATATGCTTCTTCTGTTTCAACAAACCTGATACCGTGCAAATCGCACAGTTCTTTTAATCTATTTTTGAGTTTACCTAAAGGCATTTGAACAAACTTTTGATTGTTCACTTTACCTAGATTACTGTTAGACTTAAAACCTTCATTCCACCCAACTATCAGTGTGCCAATTCCAGATTTCAGGCAATGGTTAGCAATCAACTTGGCAGCCTTATTGATACCATCACGCATTTGGTGATTACGTTTTCGGGTAACACGGTCTAACCAATTATCCCAATAACCTTCTGGCTTTCCTTCTTGTCTAGTTGCTACTTTCTTGTTCCACAATTGATTCATCGCTTTCATTGCACGAGAATCAATCAAAAAAGAATTTCCTAATGTATCGACACAAGCTGGCTTTATTATCAGCAGTTCCCAAGTCAATTGATAATGCTTGACCAATGTCCAGATTATGTTGTTGTTTTTCAACCTCGTAGGATATTTCCAGATAAAAAGCACCATTCTTAGGGAGAATCGTAAACTCTTTCACTTTGGAAAAATCCAGATTCGATGGCATAGGTAAAAAGAATTCAGAAACTCCAAACCATCGCCTTACTGTTAAACCCAAGGAAAATCTTAACTGATTGCCAACAAGTTTCGGTCTTAACCCTCCCGAATTAGGATAAACAACTTTGAACAACTTAGAACCTGTCAGGTATCCCGGTGGCTTGGGCTTGAAATGCAATTGACCTTTGATGTACAAATCTCTTACTTCTTTAAAAGATTTGAAGGCTTCTGTGACTGACATCAATGTTTGCTGCATTGGTGTTGATGGCAACGACTTAGCAACCATTGATTTGGCAACTGACGATTCAAAAGATAAGTCGAATTTTCCTGTCAACAGTTTTCCTGTCTTAAAAAAAGTTTGACGAGCCAAATAAACCCCACTGTTGTACAGTTTACCTGATTGTTGGCAGAGATACTCCAACAATGCTTTAATTTGTTTGGTTGGAGACAGTAATACTTGCTGAACTCCCATTGTTTTTTGGGTTTTAGTCACCTCTATTTTCCTGAATATTGGTTGATTTGTCTACTTTTAGTTATTATACTAGATATCTCAAGGTCAATCAACAAAATATTTAAAAAGAAAGAAAGAAAGAAGACGGGGACTCTCATTCCCTCGTGCCACTTCCCTCTCAGGACTAAAGTCTCGCTCGTTTCCCGCATCCCGTATTATTTTTATGAGTTTTCAGCTTGTCTTTGGTTGTATGCTTTTCTTAAACTGTTATCTAAAGGTAAAATCAACAAAATTCTGCTGTTTAATGCACCTGGCATCAGGCACTATTTGCAGCAGTAACGATCGCCTTTGGGTGAGTCCTCTCGCCCACCCCACAGGAAAATCTAATTATCGCGGAACAGGCGAGAAAGCCTATTGCTGATGTGGAACAGGCCAGAAAGCCTGTTACCAATCTTGCTGATGCAAAGAACTACTGTTGCCGCACGGGAACTTGACATTTTGCTAGATAAGTCTTAATTTCTCCGACGCTAAGTTGCCCGTAGTGCAGCAGGGAAGCCAGTAAGGCTGCTTCTGCTTTGCCTTCCGTCACGGCTTCGTAGATGTGGTGACAGTTGCCGGCGCCGCCGGAAGCAATCACGGGAATTTCTACAACTTCGGCGATGCTGCGGGTTAATGATAAGTCGTAACCGGCTTGAGTGCCGTCAGAGTCCATGCTTGTCACTAGAATTTCGCCGGCGCCGCGCTTTTCGGCTTCCTTGGCCCAGACGATCGCATCTAAGCCTGTATTTTCACGCCCTCCGCGCACGTACACGTCCCAACCGGGATTGTCCGCATCTTGGCGTTTGCGAGCGTCGATCGCCAATACAATACATTGATTGCCAAATCGATCGCTCGCTTTGTCAATCAAACTCGGATCGCGCACTGCCGCTGAATTAATACTTACCTTATCAGCGCCCGCCCTCAACAAACTTTTAATGGTGTCCAAGGATTGGATGCCGCCACCCACCGTCAAAGGGATAAATACTCGATCGGCAGTCCGGTACACCACATCAATCATAATGTTCCGGTCTTCGTGAGTCGCCGTAATGTCCAGAAACACCAACTCATCAGCACCCGCATCATTGTATACCTGAGCCATTTCCACCGGATCCCCAGCATCCTTAAGGTTGACAAAATTCACACCTTTGACCACACGGCCAGCTTTCACATCCAAACAAGGCAAAATTCTTTTCGACAACATAAAATTCTCGTGTTTCTAATTGATTCAGCGCCGCAGCGAGGAAAAGGTTTTGTTGGACTCTTCAAAAAGTGGAAGTGTAGCAACAAATCTCAAAGATAGCTTGTGTGTAACCACAGGGTTGTCTGAGACGAGAACCATTGTCCAGCTTTTTTTTTGGCAACAGAAGCAGAAATTAAGTTATATTTTGCCAAAAAGCAGCCAATGCAACTGCCTAGGTACATCTTTGGCGTGCAAAATATTACGCTTTGGCCTATGATCGAGCGGTAACTACCTTCGGTGGTTATCAGGCGGTAATTTGGCAATGCTTTATGGGTTCGGTGCATCGATCGACTAAACTATTTTAAATTTTTAGAACAGCCGATTTCAGGTTTTTAGTGGCAATCTTAGTTATGAGCCGCGTACTAAAGTTAAAATTTAAAGTTGAAAACCTCAAATCGGTTGACTTGATGTTGTTTCTAGGGCTGTGGTGACTTTGCAAGCCAATCCACATTTGTTACTTCGTACAGAAAGCGGCAATCGCTACTTGCCGCTCTCCGGCAGCAATTGCTGGACAGTAGGGCGAAATGATGACAATAATTTTGTATTGACCGATCGCTGGATTTCCCGAAATCACGCGATGTTACAGCAAATGGAGACCGGAGAGTTTTACCTGATCGACTTGGGCAGCCGCAACGGTTCCTTTGTCAACGGGCGGCGGGTGAGTATTCCTGTCACTCTCAGAAATGGCGATCGAATTATTTTCGGTCAAACCGAGTTGGACTTCCATAACCCAACCGGAGGGCGCCGGCTCGATCGCCTGCACGACACAGACTCTGAAGATTTTACAGCTACTTTGACGGTACGCAGCCTGATTACTGTCATGGTAATGGACATCCGAGACTTTACAGTTTTGACTAGACAGCTAGACGAAACCATCCTCTCGGAAGTCATCGGCAATTGGTTCCGCAAAGCCGGACACATCATTCGCGAACATGGCAGTTGGGTGGACAAATACATCGGCGATGCCATCATGGCTGTCTGGTTCCACAAACCAAGCGGCGTCAGCAGCGAAGAAATGATGCGGATTTGCCAAGCTTTAAGCCAACTGCACAAGGCAACTGATTTACTCAGCAGCCGTTACCCCCTGCCTTTTCCGTTGCGAGTTGGGGCTGGAATCAATACTGGCTATGCAATGGTGGGAAATTCCGGCAGCAGCGATCGATCGGACTACACCGCCTTGGGAGACACTGTAAACGCCGCATTTCGCCTAGAGTCTTGCACCAAGGATATCGGCAAGGATATTGCCGTGGGAGAAACAACCTACAAATACCTGACGGAATTGGGCGCCCAAGAAGCTTTCGAGCAGCACATCGTTACTTTGAAGGGTTACGACACTCCCAGCGTGACTTACGGCAGTAATTATACTGACTTGAACGCTTTTCTCAAAAGGAAAGGAAAGAGTTCTTGATAGCTAGAAAATTGGGTGTGCAGCCAAAAATTAATCGATCGTCTCAACTACGTTGCATAGCATATATTGAGAGCAATGTCAATTCTTGGATGTAAATTTTGTTAACAGTCCTCGGCCTGCTGGGGATTTATCTGAAAAACTGCATAAGCAAAATGGTAGTCTCTACATAAATGCTGTGTATGAAATTGGGAGACAAAACTTCATGAAACGATTGGGTCGTCTATTGGCAGTATTGGGCTTAGTGCTGGGCTGCTTTGCATGGGCTGGAGACATGAGCGCGATCGCGGCGAACCTGAGCCGTATCGCCTTGCCATCAGCCTCGCTCATAGCAGTTGATGTTCCGGCTAGAACCAATCGCGCCGATGACAAGCTTGCCACAGAATACGGCAAAAAACTTGATTTGAACAACAGCGCCGTCCGCGACTTTCGGGACTTTCGAGGGTTGTATCCCACTTTAGCTGGACAAATTATTAAGAATGCTCCTTACGAAAAAGTTGAGGACGTACTCAACATTTCAGGCTTGACGGAAGCTCAAAAAAAGGTGCTGCAAGCTAACCTGGACAAATTCACCGTAACTGATGTCGAATCAGTCTTTATTGAAGGAGACACCAGGTTGAATAATGGTCTCTACGACTAGATAGCAGTGAGCCTCTTTTGAAGGCATTAGTCAGTAGTCAGTAGTCAATAGTCATTAGTCAGTAGTCATTAGTCATTAGTCATTAGTAATTTTTTGTTAATTCATGAATTATGGCTTCTGGCTTCTGGCTTAGGGCTTAGGGCTTCTGGCTTCTGGCTCCGGCTGATGAATGCCGAATGCCTTGAAACAGGATCGAACCCAAAGACGGATACAAGCTTCCGATTTTGTGGAGAGAAAAAATTTTAGATATTTGTTTAAATCCAGATTCATCTGTAGATTAAATTATTCAATTATTAAATCTAAAATGGACAGTTCCAGCCCCTCAAGTCATCTGTAGAGTCAAATCTAAAATCGACATTTATATTACCCAGATTCATCTGTAAAGTTAATTTTAAAATCTAAAATCTAAAATCTAAAATCTAAAATCGGCTGACTTATGACTGACAAATTTGACGTATTGGTGATAGGTAAAATATTATGCCTGTTTCTGCAAGCGATTGGGCTCAAGGAGGCATTGCCGCAGCGATCGCCCCAGAAGATTCCGCAGCACTCCACGTTCAGGATACACTGGCTGCGGGAGCAGGTCTTTGCGATTTAGAAGCAGTGCAATTTTTAGTCGAAGAAGCTGCTGCTTGCATAGACTCCCTGGTAAAAATGGGCGTTGCATTCGATCGCACTGGCCCAGATTTAGCCCTCACCCTAGAAGCCGCCCACTCCCGCCGCCGAGTGCTCCACTCCGCCGACACCACAGGAAAAGCCGTTGTCAGTACCCTGACAGCAAAAGTATTAAACCGCAAAAACATTCAACTCGTATCCCCAGCCTTTGCTTTGAGTCTGTGGCTAGACAAAACCGGGCGGTGTCAGGGAATTAGCTCAATTTGCGACTCCCAAGTCAAATGGCTGCGGGCTAGCGCCGTAGTGCTGGCTACAGGCGGCGGCGGACAGGTTTTTGCTCAAACAACCAACCCGTCGGTAAGTACCGGGGACGGGGTAGCAATTGCGTGGCGCGCCGGGGCGCTGCTGCGAGATTTAGAATTTGTACAATTTCACCCGACGGCGCTGAGTAAAGCGGGCGCGCCCCGGTTTCTGATTAGCGAAGCTGTGCGGGGAGAAGGGGCTCATTTAGTTGACAGCAAGGGATATCGCTTTGCTTTTGACTCTCACCCCAGCGGGGAACTCGCCCCTCGCGATGTTGTCAGCCGCGCTATTTTCCGCCATTTGCAGAAGACGGGGGAACCTCATGTTTGGCTGGATTTGCGCCCGATTGCGGTCGATCGACTGCGCTACAGGTTTCCGAATATTATTCAAGTGTGCGCTGATTGGGGAATTGATATTTTTGCCGAACCTGTGCCGGTGACGCCCGCCGCCCATTACTGGATGGGGGGAATTGTGGCTGACAAGTTCAACCAAACTTCGATTCCGGGTTTGTATGCGGTGGGAGAAACTGCGAGTACGGGAGTACACGGCGCTAACCGATTGGCGAGCAATTCGCTGCTGGAATGTCTGGTTTTTGGCGCGCAAATGGGACTTTTGCAGTTAGAAGGTAAAAAGTCCGAAGCCTTACCAGAGGAGGAAGATGCAGGGGAAATCTTGGAAAAATCGGTTTCACAACAGGATATTGAGGCGATCGAAAAATTGCGAATCCAATTGCCGAGTTTGGTGTGGCAGAGTGCGGGAATTTGTCGGGGACAAAGGGATTTGGAAAGTGCGATCGTCCAAGTAGAGATTTGGCGACAAGAATTTGTCTCTTTGGCTTTGAGTCAAGCACTTGATAATTTACGGCCCGGACAAACGATCGATTTTTCGCCGGCTGATGCCGAAAATAGCTCGGTTTTGCGAAATTGGGGGGAAGTTGGCAATTTATTGGATATTGGCTACTTAATTCTCAAAAGTGCTGCGTTTCGCACCGAAAGTCGCGGTGGTCACTACCGGCTGGACTATCCCCTCACCGATCGGGATTGGTGCAGTCACACTTTAATTAACCAATCGAATTGGTACAAATCTGGGCCCATAGAATTTTGAAAAATTGGGTAAGGAACTGAGACTTAATTGCTGGACACATCTGTCCATTCCTGGTCAATTTGTATAGGTCTAAGCATAGTCGTAACCATCCTTTCTGTGGACTGGCGTTAAATAGTCCAACTTGATAGACCTCCTTTTTTTGTCGATAACAAACTCACCGCAACCATGCGACATAGGACAAACTCGTGCTGTAAAAGTCCCCGCGTATTTACCTTTGGGAACATCTGCACGAACAATATCACCTGTACAAAATCCCAAGATAGGACGCAAGGGACGATGTTTTTGTGGATAACCAAATTTGTCTGTTTGACATCGCTTCCTGCCACCGAAACCTGTTGTTTTAACTTTCAAAATCTTTGTAGTAACAAGTTTGATACCTTCAACCTTGCCGACACAAGCAGCATCAATCCAATGAGCTTTAGGCAGTTCAAAACGAATTCGGTTAAACTTAGTTTGTCCGCCAGTTCCCGTTCTTACAGGCAATCCAGTTAGCTTAAGGGTGTTGAACAGTGACCACCTTGTACTATTGACAGATGCTGCGTCTTTTAACGGTGATGCAGCTTGTTTCAGAACGCAATTTAACACATCTGGTTTGCCTTTGAGGAAGTCTTTAATATCTCGATTTCCTTTGCGTTGGTTGCACTTGTGGCAAGCCAGACAAAGATTAGAGATACGGTCTGAGCCTCATGCATGACTTTGGTTGGATATGCTCAATTTCGAGTGGAACGTCTTTGACACCGCAGTAAGCACATTGGCGATTCCATTTTTCCAACAAGTATTCACGGCACTCGTAACCTTTCAAGGTTCCTTGCTGGTATTGGGTTCCAGAAATTTCAGGATTTTGAATCGCTTGAGTATCAAACTTTACCAGTTCCTGAACAATACAATCAATTGGTGCGAACGATGACAGACGTTTCACCCAAGTTTCCGTCGTCAAAATACGATGCTTCAAAGACGGTGCAAGCCAACCATTAGGGCGTTTGCGATTGAGGAATCGAGCTATACGGTAACGAGTATTACGATTTCTTCGTCCTCTCCTAACTGCTCTACGATGTTCCAAAGCATCTTTTATTTGTTGTCCGCGATGCTGCAATTCCATCGCCCAGATAACATTGCCTCGATCTGTAACTAAAGCAATCCCTGTAAACTTGGAACCCGGGTCGATTTTGAGTTCCAGCGGATACAGATTTGGATTTTCAACGACTCGCTTTAAAATCAAAGTGAACGGGTAGCGGCGAAACACGGCGGCTTTTCTGGAATCTAGTAGTTTCCGTGCTTGTGCTGGATGGATTGGATTAAGCGGTGTTTTGTTTTTGTCTATCAGAAAGATGTAATTTGACATATTCTGTCAGCCTTATTTCTAAGTAATGTTTGCCTCGTCAAAGTTCAAATGGCTTGTTAGGAAAGTGACACTATAGCTATAAACCTATTTGCTAATTACTTAATCACTCTCAACAGTGCTACAAGCTGGCGTTCACTCGCAGGTGTTATGACCAATCGAACGTAGTCAGTGAAGACTTAGACTGCACGCTCCGACTTTGTACAGCTTTGACTAGCTTTGGCTAGCTCTGTATAGGTTTTTCGGAGCGGTTCAGCGCGTCCCTGTACCGTCACTTTTAGGACTTCCATTGGGATCTGGTTCGTATTTTTTGGGGTTATTGGGCGCCTCAGATGTGCGCGCCTCTGTCAAGACTGTGGAGGTCGATGGGTCTTTTGCTGAGTAGCTGGTTGAGTTGCCAGCAAGTAAGGCGGCATTTGCAATGCCGATCGTACTGACTTGCAGGCCGACAGCCAGAGTTATCGTTGTGGTGATCCCAATCAAAGTACGCATAGTGTTCATAGTCTTATCCAAATCACTCAAATAGATGCACGTCCCTACAACCTATTATATCTATGAATTTACGTAGTTCCACTTATGTCTTTACATTTCCTTTAATTAATTTTTGTAAGTTTACTTAAATTCTTTTTAATCAATGCTGTTTGGCGATTTGAATTGGGTCTCCAGTCTGCTACAATTTGCGATTTATTATGGGAATGACTTACTCCATAACCGTTTGGAGCGCGGGCTTGCCGTTGCCGTCTTTTTTGAAACTAATCCCAATTTTTTTATATTTCTTAACATTTAAATGAGACGGCTATTTGCTGTCTTAAGCTGCATATTTTTATAAATCTATCTAATGATAGATGACATCTTATACAATGTTTTATAATAAGATTGTAAGTCGAAGAATTGAAAATAACTTAAGCATAAAAGTTGGCACCACTGACTTACAGTTGGATTGTGTTTTTGAACTGAGATTAATTACGAAAATTGATATTGATTTTTCCCGCCTTCCTTAGCACGATACATCGCAGCATCAGCATTGTTAACTAAAATATCTGACTCTTGACCGTCAATTGGATACAAACTAATGCCAATACTTGTAGTTACAGAAACTGTATGTTCTTCTAAAGTAAAAGGCTGCATAATGGTGTCACAAATTTTTTGAGCTACTTTCGCAGCTTCTTCGCTACCAGGAATTCCCGGCAAGATGACAGTGAATTCGTCGCCACCCAACCTCGATATAATATCGCTACCGCGCAAGCATTTTTTGAGCCTCCCGGCCACTGCTTGTAAGAGCAAATCACCCGCATGATGTCCGAGAGTATCATTGATTGACTTAAATCCATCTAAATCTAAAAACAGTAAAGCTACCAATTCCTGATTGCTGGAGGCTCTTTCCAGGGACAGATGCAAGGATTCGTGAAACATTTTGCGGTTCGGCAAACCGGTGAGAGCATCGTGATAGGCTTGGTGGCTGAGTTCAGCATTTTTTTGCTTGAGGGCATCTTCCAGGCGCTTGCGTTCGGTAATATCTCTGATCGCTCCAACTAAAAATAGGTTCCCCGCAGCATCTTTATGCAGGGATCTTTTAGTCGAAATCAGATGGGTAATTCCGTGAGCATCAGTAAAATATTCTTCATTTTCTAGTGGCTGCTGAGTTTGCAATACTAATTCGTCTTGCTGCCAAAATATATCCGCTTCGGCTTGGGGAAATAACTCGTAATCGGTGCGAGAAATTAAAATTTCCAAAGGATAGCTAATAAACCGACAATATGACTGATTCAAAACAACCCAGCGGTGATTTCTATCTTTGACAAAAATTGGGTCGGGAATTGTATCGATTAGCCATTGTAAAAATTCTTTAGACCGTTTGAGTTCTTCTTGTATGTGAGCCAGATAAGCTACAACTGCACAGCCAGAACCCAACAGACTGAGGATGGAAGGAATTAACGGCAGCCACCAACCGGCCAACCATGCTATGTATAAACTAGCACTTAATCCTACACAGATACTTGATAAAGACCAAGCCGATCGCCCGAGCGATCGCAACTTCCAGCTCACATTTGCTCCCGTCCAAGACCACAGTAAAATCCACAGCCACTCCACCGCCTCTGGCCAAACTTTAATACCCTCGCGCCCGTCGAGGGCCGCACTCAAAATTTGGCTCAAGAAATTAGCCTGAAGCTCAACTCCAGGTACTGGCTGGGGAGGAGCAAACAAACCAGAACTGTAAGCGTTTTGGTGAAAGTCTTTGAGGCTGGGGGCAGTTGAGCCGATCAAGACAGCGCGCGATCGCACAAAATCAACCGGTACTTTGCCAGAAAGCACGTCGCTCATCGATACCGTGCGAAAACTGCCTCGTGGGTGGCGCAGGTTGGTGAGAATTTGATAGCCGCGGCTGTCCGATCGCACGTAAGCACCATCATTCGGTTTAAAACGCTGAAACACCCCCTTGCCTAACTGCAAGTATTTAGGATTGACTGTTGCAGGTTCAGGGGAAATCCCTTCGGTTTCGAGGTAAAGCAAAGCCAGTCTCAGCGCTAAACTTTGATGGGTTTTGCCGTTTCCAGGCCAAGCGTAGAGCAAAGTTCGGCGCACTTTTGAGTCAGCGTCGAGGACAACGTTGTTGAAACCGATGCGATCGAGCTTTTCCAGTACCGGAGGCGGGCGCACTCCAAATCTGGTTTCGTCTGGCATTAACTCAATCCCAATTAAATTGGGAATAGTTTTAAAAGTTTTGACCAATTCGGCATTACCCGGTTGAGTCGGCAAATCTCGGTAAACGTCGAGGCCAATCGCCCGCGGCTTCCCAGCGTGCAATTTTTGCAGCAATTGGGCCAATACAGCATCGGAAATGGGGTAGCCGTATTTTTGCAAGTCAGCTTCGTTAATTTCGATAATGACGATGCGCGAGTCCACTGGTTCGGCGGGCCGCCAGCGTACAAAGCGATCGCAAGCAGCCCATTCCAACGCCTGCAAAAATCCGAACCAGCGCAGTAGAATCACCGTACCGCCAACGGCACTCGCAGTAATCAATACTCGGCGTTCTCGATCGAGCCATTTTTTGATAGTTTTTAGCATATTCTGGGGATGTTCGCCTCGCCTGAAGAGCATATATAGCGGTTCTCACAAAGATTCGCGGACGTTGTTGGGAAGAGAGCCCTCTTGGTTTCAGTGGTTATATAACCTGTCAGTCATACCTCACCTTTTTGAGAAAGGCTATAAGGTATTACTACATATCGATCGTTTTTACCAGAAAGAATTGGTTGAAAGCCGGAACACGAGTGAGGGAGAAATTAAAATTAGACTATTCATTACTCTAATCCTCGGACTTCTAGCGCTCTTTCGTCACTTTCATGATAGTAAATTCTCGAAGACAGGACAGCAAAGGATCTCTTCCCAAATGCTCCCAACAAAGGAAGGTGTTAGAAAATCGATTCTTAAGGCCATACTAGATAAGGGACTTGCGTAGAAATAAAATCCCAGCCATGCAATTGTATTGTCGAAGGAGTAGCCAAATGATTGGTATAGTATTAAGCTGCAAGCCCCTAAGCATTATCAAATGGTCATATTTTTCCTTTCAAGTGAGTGATAGAAGAGCGCTAGGTAGAGGTCGCTCTTAAACTGTCAACTGTCAACTGTCAACTGTCAACTGTTGAAGTCTTCGCGGGGTTCTGCTCAGTCGATTTTATATTTTTGATTTTAGACGATCGCAATTTTTCGGTTGTGCGGTGTGGCAGATGCGTGGATTGTTGATTTTTGATTGTCGAATTGTTTAGTTTTTCGGTGCGCTATGCTGGTTGGTAATTGGTAATTGGTGATGGTAATTGGTAATTGGATTCTAAGCTTTTAAAACGCCACCTTTTTTCTGATACTTTTTATAAGTTTGTGGCGGTCGGCAAACCGGATATCCTTACTCCGAGGGCATCACAGAATTGCGAAGAGTTGTGTTTGATACCATATCCACCATAAACCCAAGAGACCCTTTCTACCGATTACCGATTACCTTTTACCAGAAAGAATTGGTTTAAAGCCGGAACCTTTGAGGGAGAAATGAAAATCAGACTATTCATTACTCCAATCCTCTTCCTTCTAGGTAGAGATCGCTCTCAAACTGTCAACTGTCAACTGTCAACTGTCAACTGTTGAACCACTTACCGATTACCATAAAAAATTGGTTTAAAGCCGGAACCTTTTTCGGGATAAATTAAAATCAGACTATTCATTACTCCAATCCTCTTACTTCTTTTGTCAAGTGCTACCGGTGCGGTCAACTGTCAACTGTCAACTGTCAACTGTCAACTGTCAACTGTCAACTGTCAACTGAACAAAGCGTCCGCTAATCTTTCGATCGAACTGCTATATCAATGCAGATAATTTTCAGAAGAGCGAGCGAATGTAATAACTCTGGCAGCAGAAACCCGGTTTCTGGAATTTTTGTGTAAAATTTATAGTATTTATTCGCAGACAGCCTAGTAGATAGTCACCACTTTTTGGCAAATTTCGACCTGACTAATTTTTACTAATTTATAAATATTAATCCTAGATGGCAGATTTGAGATTAATTTCGCAGCACTAGGAAACGAGCAAATAACTTGCCTACGGATATTTACTGCTTCACCATCTAAAATCTGTCATCTAAAATTTCTAACTATTCTGTCAGTTTTGAAAGTTGCGCGGGCCCGTGTAACCGGATAAATCGGCGAGTTTATCCAAAGTTTGCGTCCCTGAATAAAACTGACCTTGAATCTCCCAAGTCGGGAAACCTTTAATATTCGTAGCAGCAGCTTGGCAAATTTCAGCACGGGAATTTTGCCCTTTAGGATCGCATTCAAAATAATCAATTATTTTGGCTGCTTCTTTGCCGAATAGCATTTTTTGGTCGTGGCAGTGGGGACACCAGTAAGCACCGTATTCTTTGGCGTCAATTTGTCGGAGGTGGCGGGCTAAAGCAATTTGTGCAGGGCCGGAGGTTGTAGTCACGGCTGGGGGTAGAATTCCGGGGGTAGAAGAAACAAAAGGAGCAGGTGAACTGACGCTGTTATACAGTCCCAAGGCGCCGATCGAACTTACCATCATTACCAAAATACCTGTAAACACCAACTGTCCGATATCTTCCCACTCGCGGCCGACTAGCACCAGCACAAACAGCGACAGCGCAAATACGGCGGAACTGATGCAGTAAATGCACAGTTCCTTAATTTCAAAAGACATCAAATACATCAAATAGCTGCTGAAAATTACCATCGCAGCGGTGATGATAAATAGCGCTTGCCAAGTTTGATTTTCTAGTTGAGAGTGCAGACCTTTATTGGTGTCTGGATTGACGGCTTTGGGAGCGAGTGCCAAAATTGCGATGCTCAGGTAAGCCAGACAACCTAATAAACTTAAAGGCACTGTGCCAAAAACTGTAGCGTAGGGACTGTTGAGAACTTTGTCGCAGCCGCTGGTGGGACAAATGACTGAGCCTGTCGTGAATTTAGCGATCGTCAGATAGGCCGTTTCTACGACGCCGATGGCTGCGATGGCTGCGATCGCAGTTCTAGACCAGCGATGAATCCAAGGGGTTGAACGTCGGCGAATCATTTTTTTGATTTGGTAATTGGTAGTTGGTCATTGGTAATTGGTAGTTGGTCATTGGGCATTGGGCATTGCGAATTGGGAATTGCTAATTGGTGCTTTTTTTAACTGTTAGCTTTTAGTTTTCAGCTATTTCCAATGACCAATCACCAATTGCCATTACTGTCAACAACCAGCTCAAACGTAGTCAGAGACTGCTGTTTGGCGACTAAGGCTAGATCCCCCCTAGCCCCCCTTAAGAAGGGGGGAACCGGAAGCGATCAAAGTCCCCCTTCTTAAGGGGGATTTAGGGGGATCTCGCAAGAGGATAAAAGCGAGATGTCTCAGGTTTCATACTTAAGTTGACACGCTTTGCCCATTCCCCATTACCAATTCCTATTTTACGTTTTACTTCCGACTTTGCCCGGTTCCGGTGTTGGCCCTCTTGAACCATTTGTCTCGATATTTTCCTGTTCTCGCTCTTTTTGGGAAAAGCTACGACGGGCGGCTTCTACAAACTGACTGACGCGGATCGGATCGATCGGCTGCTCGATGCGGCCATTTCGCTTCAGAGAGCTCGATACAATTACACCATCGGCGGCTTGCATGAGCGTGGAAACGTTTTCCCACGAGGCGCCGCTGCCGATGAAAACAGGAATTTCCCCCGCTGCTGCACTCGCGAGTTCTAAGTCTTCGAGATTGGGAGGGCTGCCGGTTGTCCAGCCAGAAAGGATTACGGCGTCGGCTAAGGCGCGCCCGATCGTCTCTTGGACGGCTGTGGTTAAGTTGGGGCTGCCGAGGGGGCGCCCGTGCTTGACTAGCACGTCTGCGAATATTTTGACATCGCTGCCCAATTCCCGGCGGTAGCGCAGTAGCTGGTGAGCTTGGCCTTCAATTAGGCCTTGATCTGTAGCCATGATGCCGTTGAGGACGTTGACGCGGATGAATTGGGCTCCCGTGCAGGAGGCGATGGCGATCGCGCTGTGGGCGTCGTTTCGTAGCACGTTAATACCGATCGGCAGTGTCACCAGATTGGTTAGCCTCTCGACTACCAGAGTCATGGCACTTACCACAGCCGGATCTACGCTGTCTTTGGCAAAAGGAGCGTCGAAAAAGTTCTCGACTATGATACCGTTTGCGCCGCCAGAAGCCAGCGCAGTAGCCTCTTGCTCGGCTCTTCCGATAATAGCTTTGAGGTTCCCGCCCCAGCGGGGAGAAGTTGGCAAAGGCTGTAAATGTACGACACCGATTATGGGATTCGGCGTTTTGAATATTTGTTTTAAGTCCACGGGTTTTCCTGAAACCACCAAGTTCACTGACGGCTGACGGCGGATTTTGACGGTATATTCTAGAATTCTATATCCACGGGGGCGATTCGGATGACTGAATTGTGCAGGGACTGTCGCTAAAAGCCCGAATTTAGCAGCGGTTAGTCGATTTGAGATTTTCCATTTTTCGATTTGAGATTTACTTGCAGCATAGGAGTTTGAGACCTTGAACTCTGGATTTTCCATTCTCCTGGTGAGATTGACTCTATTGGGAGATCCAACTGTCGATTTACCAGAAAGAATTAGTTTAAAGCCCCAAGCCTAAGCGGGAGAAATTAAAAGAAGACTATTCATTGCTCCAATCCTCGGACTTCCAGGTAGAGGTCGCCCTCAAGCAGTCAACTGTCAACTGTCAACTGTCAACTTAATGAACCCACATCATGAATCTGGGGGCTGGAACTTTGGTCTAAAATTTTGGCATCTCCCCGACTCCTGTGTCCAAGCAAGTATCCGTTTTCGATCGAGGTTAATTCTTGAAAGTTGTTCTGCTCGTTTTGGCCCTCACCTCCGGATTGTGGGCGACAATCGAAGTGCTGCTGCGCGTGCTGCTGGGTTTTGGCAATCCCTTGATTTACATTGCCGATGCCGAGTGCGGCTATTTGTTGGCGCCCAACCAGAGGGTGCGCCGCTTGGGCAACCGGATCGAGATTAACGAGTATTCGATGCGTACTGGATCGATCGCCCCAACTCCCACTCCCGAAACTCTGCGTATCTTGCTGTTGGGTGATTCTGTCGCCAACGGCGGTTGGTGGACAGATCAGACAGATACCATCTCGGAAATTATGGCTCGGCAGTTGAGCCTGCAAGTACAGAATCTGACGAGCGATTCACAATCAGGTGCAAAAGTCAACTATTCGGATGTTGAAGTTCTCAACGCTTCAGCCAATTCTTGGGGGCCGAGGAATCAACTTGCTTATGCGAAGCGGTTTGGTGTTTTTGGAGCAAAGGTTTTGGTTTTGCTGCTGAATACGGACGATTTGTTTGCATCGGCTCCCTGTGCTGAAGTTGTGGGGCGCGATCGATCTTATCCCGATCGCCAACCTCGATCGGCGACACTAGAGTTATTGAGCCGCTACCTGCTACCAACACTGCCGGCTCGCCAATTAGCACCACCAGCAGCCGAAAGCGATGTAGTCGGCTGCAACTTAGAAGCTATTCACCAAATCCAGAAAATAGCAGTATCGGCCAACGTCAAGTTTTTGCTAGCCGTGACGCCGAAGCGGGGCGAATTCGGCGACTCTGGCTCTCGCGACTGGGAAATCAAGGCTAGAGAGCGTCTCGCCGAACTCGTCGAACGTGAGAAAATTACTTACATAGATTTTCTTCCCATTTTCAATTGTGCAGCCAATTGTGCGGCTCAAATTTCAACTTTGTATAGAGACAGCATTCACCTCAGTCCTCAAGGAAATCAGTTAGTTAGCAAAACCATCAGCCGTCAAATAGTCGCTGTTTTTTTACTTAAATTGTAATTTGAGTCAAAAACAGATACTTGCCATACTTAGATTGTAGAGAACCCAAAATTTCAATTTTAGTTCAAGCCCTCAGATTCATCTTTGGAGTCAATTCTTTCATCTCAAATCTCAGATTTCAAATCGACTGTTGAATCCCCCTATAGAGGATAGGAGTCAATCTCAAATTGAAAATTGAAAATCTCAAATCGACTGTTTAAGCCCTCAGATTCAATACTGCAAGTCAATCTCAAATTGAAAATCTCAAATCGACTTACATCGAATCCGGTTGCGCCCGAACAGTTACCCTTTTCAACGAACAACCAACCCAAACTGTAGAAGCACCCGGAAACGACACAATTTTTGTCGATTTAGCTAACTTGCAAAGTAGACTCTAGCTCTTTGGGATACCAAGCTTGACCGTCGAGAGCCATTTGCTCGATCGAACTTGCAAGCCGAAGAGCTTTGAGAGCTTGTTCTCCTCCGACAGAAGGCTGATTGCCACCCCGCACGCAATTAATAAAATGCTCCAATTCTGCATGGAGCGGTTCAATATTGCTGGTGTAGACTTTCTCGATCAACCCATCTTGACGGTAAAGCACCTGACCGTAATCCGTCACGTAATTGGCGGTTGTTTGTCGGTGAATCAAGATTTCGTTGTTGAGAAAATCTGCCTCTGTCAAAGAATTTTTGCAGTGAGCGGCGATTGAACGTAGTTTGCGGTGCGTTACCTTGCTCGCAGTCAGAGTGGCGACAATGCCGTTAGCAAAGTTCAGCGTCGCTGTCACGTAGTCTAAATAACCTGAATCTGAGGCCCTGCTGCCAGTTGCCGTCAGCTTCACCACTGAAGAATCTGCCAATTCCAAGAGCAAGTCGATGTCGTGGATCATTAAATCCAAAACTACCGATACGTCGTTGGCCCGATCGGAATAGGGACTCATCCGGTGAGCTTCCAATGCCAGTAATTCTTCAGTTTTCAGCACTTTGCCGAGTTCCTGAAAAGCTGGATTGAAGCGCTCGATGTGACCCACTTGTAAAATCCGGTGGGCTTCAGCAGCCGCATTGACCAAAGATTCGGCTTCAGCAATGCTAGCCGCGATCGGCTTTTCAATTAAAACGTGAACCCCTGCTTGGAGACAAGACATCCCCACAGGGTGGTGCAGGCGAGTTGGAACGGCGACGCAAACTGCGTCTACGTGGGCAAGCAAATCCCGGTAGTCTTCAAAGAAGCGAACCCGGTATTTGCTTGCTACATCAATTCCCCGCTCTACATTTATATCTGCAACACCTACGAGTTCGATATCTTTGAGCAAGCTCAGAACTCGCGTGTGGTGCTGACCCATATTGCCAACTCCAATAACCCCAATGCGGAGGGGTTCGAGTTGACTTCGCTGACCGAAAACATTTCCGTATCCCAATGACATCCTATCTAGCACTCCTGGATTCTCCTCCACCACAGGAATCAAGCCCGTTGGCTTCCCGATCGACTCACAGCCATCCAGATAGTACCACAGTCAAACTATTTGTAAACTACCCCACGACCTTAAGCCGGGGGCTTTCTGTAGCCCTGATGTAGTCTGCAAGGTTGCAAGACAACACCGAACCTCCGAGCATGTTTACGGATGCTCCAACGATTGAAATCACCTTTGAACCATTCTCATCAGCATCACAATGATTGCCACAGTGTCCACACTTAAACACTTTGCCACTTCGATAAGACTTGCCTTTTATCGGATGAATGTGCAAGCACTTGTGGCAAGTTTGGCTGGTGTAGGCAGGATTGACAGCCACCACTTCCACCCCGTATTTCACGGCTTTGTAGCTCAGAAACCATCGCAGTTGAAAGAATGCCCAACAGAAGCGAGCGTCTACGTTCCGTCTTGCTTCGAGGTTGCTGATTGGTGCGTTCTCTAATTCCTGTCAGATCTTCAATCGCAATGATGGCATTGTGTTGAAGTGCAGACAGCACAATCAATTTGCTGATGTTATGGTTTAGCCAAGTTTGATAGCGACGTTCACGTCCCGACAGCCGTTGCAAAATCTGTCTTGCCCTGCGGCGAGTAGATCTTGTGCCTTTCGAGGCTTTTTGTTGGAGCGATGCTCTGACTCTGGCAAATTTGTCTCTAACGTCCGTTATCTGCTTTCCATCCCACTGATCGCCAAGGCTGGTAACTGCAATATCTCTGCGACCGAGATCTACGCCAATCACTCGTTTGGATGGGATGGGATCGGTCGCCTCAGACTTAATCTGGATGTTGACGTAGTAGCTTCCATCCTGACGCTTGCACAAGGTCGCACTGCTAGGATTCGCTCCCTTAAGCAGTCCAACCTGGTAATTACCAATGGCAAGTTTGAAGCGTTCCCGACCGCCCACCAACGTCAGGCTAACCGTCCAATCCTTCTCTCTAAAAGCAAAGATTCGAGCGTCATAGTCAACGCTAGTTGGCTTAAATGCTCGGACGGGATTGCCTTTTTGTTTGGCGGTTTTACGGTTGCTAGAGACACGGGCGATTGCCCGAATCGCTAAGTTGGCAGACAGCCCAAATTGCTCCCTCACCTGCTCATAAACCAAGCCTTGAATGCGGGGTTTATTTGTCAGCTTAGGGTCAACAGTTTGATTGATGTAGGTGCAAGCATCAGAAAACGCCTGAAGCGTTGCCTCCAACTTAGGGGCAACTTCGGGAGACACTTCAATCTTGCAAGCTACTGTCAAAACTTGTTCCATACCGCTAATTATATCACATATGACTAAAGATAGCTCAAGGCGGCGGTCGGCGCAGCAGCGTTCCTCTCCAAGTCGGTAGCCAGGGGCTTCCCGCCGGTTTTTCGGTGAAGAATTTCTAAGACAGGTGAAGAAGAAACAGGGAAGAAGGCAGGCGACAGAAGCCAGAAGGCAGACGGCCAAAGGCAGTAGGAACCCGATCCCTTTTCAGGGAATGGCGTATTGACAAAATCGCTAAGATATGAAATTGAATCTGTGAAGCCTAGTTATCCCGATCGTGAATCGCCCGACACATCGCCACAATACAAACCGATCGGCATATTTTTCCAGGACGATCGAACATTTCTCTTGTTTGGGCAAAAAATTCCCAGTCAACAAGTAACAAATAATACAAATTTCGGAAAAATGCCATCCGTAGTAATTCGATATTTAGATTGGGCAATCTTTGAATTGAAAAGAATTTATGTTAAGAATGGGCATACTTACTGGCGATCGCTGTCAGCAACAAACTAAACTTAAGTAAAATCTGATGAGGCCGACTATGAATCAAAAACAAAGGCAGAGATTCGGAAGTGCGATCGCCAGCACAATTTTAAGTTTGGCAGCCGTGTCATTGGTAGGAGTTGACAAAGCACAAGCAGCCGTCCTCACCTACAATTTTCAAGTGGCCGGATCGAGCGGTTTTTTTAAATTGAGTAACTCCTCGCTTACAGGCGGAGAAACTGAACAAATAGCAGTTTCTGAGGGACAATTTAATGGTTTTACAGCTCCCTCTGGCAGGGGCCTATATGAAGAAAAGCCACCTCAAAAATACCACGATTTAGCAGGGGCAAAAGCTGAGTTCAAGGGTGGGGAATTTCAGGGACTGATAGCAAGCGGTGGCGACTACTCGATTTCAGAAACTAACATTCCGGATGCAGAAGGAGGGCCTGTTTATACTAGATATGAGGGCTCGGCAGTTTGGCGTATGTATCCTGCTATGGGCAATGGGAAACCTTTGTTTTGGGGATACAGTAGTATCCTAATTACATACTTAAGTGGCGGTCAATTAAGACAAATAATAGACCGAGGTGCGGGTCAACAGCTTAACTACGTGCCTATGTCTTACACCCTAGTGGATACGGCAGCCGAACCGGTTCCCGAACCCTTAACATTTGCGGGTACAGCTTTAGCACTGGCTGGTTTGAGTTGGTTTAAATCCCAGAAAAAAAGGGCGGTATGATGGGTGCGATCGCTCTTAACAACAAACAGTGAAGGGCGGTTTTAAGAAGAAAAATCAGACCAACAATCACAGAAAATCACGCCAATTTAATGTAGCGAAGAGGCAAATTATGAATCGGAAACAACGGCAGAGATTCGGAAGTGCGATCGCTAGCACAATTTTAAGTTATGCAGCGTTGTCATTGGTAGGAGTAGACAAAACACAAGCCGCCGTACTCACCTACAATTTTCAAGTGGAAAAGGGTGGAGGTAGTGGTTTTTTTAAGTTTAGTGATTCCTCACTGACAGGAATAGGATCTGAAAAAATTGCAGTGGGTGAGGGAAGATTTAACACCCCTATCAGGGTCTATAAAAATGACTATGATTTAGCAGGGGCTATAGCTTTATTTAATCAAGGGAATTTTCGCGGACTGCAAGCATCGGGTGTGGAGTATGCGACGAGAGAAGAGGCACGAGGAGGGACTGATTACATCAAGTTTGAGAGCAGGGCAACCTGGTATATGGGTACCGAGGAGGCGATCAGTACGTGGGCATCTTATTTCTGGGGGTATGGTGAGACAATAGTTAGCAACAGGCAGGGTTATTTGGGCAGAGGTCGTACAATTATCAGCAGTGCGCGGGTTTCTTACTCCCTAGTGGATACCGCAGCCGAACCAGTTCCCGAACCGATAACATTTGCAGGGACAGGTTTAGCACTGGCAGGTTTAAGCTGGTTGAAACACAAGAAAAAAATGGCAGCTTGACGCGCGGGGCTGTTAACAATTAAGCTCTCAGCAATCATTTTTAGGAAAATATTCGAGTTGCAAAATTTTGCGATCGATTGGGAGACAAAGCCCGGGCTTTCAAAATTGCGGCTACTAAAAACGCATAGGACAAAACTCCGACTAATGCTAGCAAAAGTACGCTGACTGCACCTGACGCATTCCACAAGGCGTGAAGTGCGGAAGCGCTGAAATAACCTACGCCTAAAATTTGCCAGCGCTTCGTGGGTTTGAGTGCGCTCAAACCGATGAAATATCCCAAATAGCCGCTGTAAGCCATGTGTCCGGCGGCGGAACCCAAAATTCGGGGAATTAGCAATTGCAATCCTACTAATTGTCCGGCTTCGGGGCCTGCTTGCAGGGTGACATTTTGGATGATATGGGGGACGTACTGTCCCAGGGTTTCTAATAGTGTAAAGCTGACTGCTGAGGCACTTCCTAATAAAATTCCGTCTAATGGTTCCCAAACGCCGATGCGATCGCGCCACGGATTTTTTAGCAAATTGCCCAGGATCAAAGCTCCCAAAACGGGCAAGGCTTTCAGCAATTCTTCCATCAGACCCGCCCCGAAGAACATTCTGATTAAAAAAGGCAAAAAACTGATTTCTTCGCCTTCTGCGGGCAAGCGACCGGGCAAAATTTCTCTAAATACTAATATAAATCCAATCAGTAAGGGGCTGAGCAATATCAGAACTGTAGCTAAAGCGGTACCAAGCAATACCCACCACGGCTTGTGTTTGCCGCACAGTTGATAGATAAAGTAGTAAGCCGCACCGGCGAGGTAGGCTGACAGCAGAAAGTTGAATGCTACGGAATTTCCGACGGCGACAAACATCGACACGACAAAGATAACTGTGGCAATACCTGGATATAAATAGGCTTTTTGACTTAATTGTTTGCCCGTGGAGGCGATCGGGAATAATTGAGTTAAAGTGAGAGCGTCTTTTTCACTGACTGGAAAATTGCCCGTTTTTGTGGCTGGGTATGCGGGTTTAGTTTGGTTTGGGGTTGGGGGAGATTCAAATATGAATTCAGGGCCGTCAATACCGAGACTGATGCGATCGCCTGTTTCTAAAGTTTGGCAGCCTTCGAGCTTTTGGCCGTTGATATAAGTTCCGTTAGCGCTGTTGAGGTCGCAAATTTGCCATTTCGTCCAATTACCATGAGTTAAGGGACGGACTGCGGCATGGCGGCGGGAAACCATGCCGTGGGCGATCGACTCTAAAGCTATTTGACAATTGCGATCGCGCCCGATCGCCACTTCTCCATATTCAGAAAGTTGGTACTTGGACGCTAGCCCGGACGCAGCGCCTTTGGCGGGCACTTGTCGCAGAAATCCGATTTCATTAGTCATCAGTCAGTTGGCAGTTGGCAGTTGGCAGTTGGCAGTTGGCAGTTGGCAGTTATTAGTTATTAGTTATTAGTTATTTGTTATTAGTTATTTGTGATTGATGGTTGGGGAGCAGTTATTAGTTATTAGTAACAATCAATAACTCACCACTAACACCTAACAACTAGGAATCAATAACAAGTAATATAGGACAACTCACCAATAACAAATAACAAATAACAACTGACTACTGACTAATGACTGCTGACTAATGACTAATCATAAATTTGCTCTGGCATCCTGAACGGCTGCATAGAAAAATATGCCTGTGAGCGGTATGCTGAGGGCGAGGATGATGCCGGTAACTACGTTGCCGAGTTGAGCTTCTCCCGAAGACAGCTCAAAGATTGAGCCGACTGCGGCGATCGCAGTGATGCACGAAAGAGCTAACAATAAACCACTTTTTGGAGTTCCTGCCATCATACTGATTTTACTGCCTTTGGCGAAAATTTGTTCTTGACTAATTCTTCATTGAGTGCGAGCTTGTTTTCTACTCTATCTACAAACAGCACTCCGTTGAGGTGATCCATTTCGTGCTGAATTGCCCTCGACAATAAATCTGTCGCTTTCAGGGTTTGCGGGCGGCCAAATTCGTCGCGATATGACACTTCAATGACTTCTGGGCGTTTGACATCAAAATAGACTCCCGGAATGCTCAAACACCCTTCTTGCAAGATGCAGATATCGCCGCTGCTACTTTTGATGGTGGGGTTGATCAAAACCAATGGGGGTGTGGCGGGATTGTCGGGTTCGCAGTCGAGTACGATTACTTGTTTGTGGACTCCGACTTGGGGGGCTGCCAAACCGATGCCGTCGGCACTGTACATGGTTTGCAGCATTTCTCGGACTAGCTGCCGAATTTCTGCATCGATGCTGCTGACGCGCTTTGCTGGCTGCCGCAGGACGCGATCGCCTAAAGTGTGTATTGTTAGGGGCGGTTTTTCTAACTTTTTCTTTTCAACCAAAACCTGAACCGTCATAAAACCTCGCGAGATGTTTGGAAACCCCCAACGAAAGCGGTTGGGGGATTACATGGGAACCAATACTATTATTTTCAATATTAATCTAATTTTAAGTAGCTATGACTGGAAATGCACCAAACCAACGGCCGGTGATTTCTCTGGGGCTTTCGCCTGTTTTATTGGCGGTAGAGCTTGCGGGGGCGATCGCGATTTTAGTGTCGATTTTGCCGATCGTACAGTTTTGGGCGGTTTTGCCCGATCGTATTCCAATTCACTTCGGCTTGGGGGGGCAGCCTGATGCTTTGGGCGACAAGGTGATGATTTGGATGCTGCCAGCAGTGGCTGCTATTATTTTTGTGGTTTTAACTGCGGTATCGCGCTATCCGCATACTTTTAACTATCCAGTGCGGATTACTCAGGAAAATGCGCGCCGACAATATCTCTTGGGGCGAGGCCTTTTGGTTTGGCTGAAAGCTGAAGTTTGTTGGCTGTTTGCTTTTATAGTGCGCCAGCAAATTCTTGTGGCTTTGGGGAATGCTCAAAGGTTTAGTATAGAGTTGGTTTTCGGGATGACTTTTTTGATATTTGCGACGGTTGGGGTCTATTTGGGGAGGGCTTATTTAGCTCGCTAGCTGTAGGCAAAAACTTTCACATAAAAAGGTTTGTAGTGAGGACTTTAGTCCGCATTAAAGAAAGGACTAAAATCCTGACTACAAACTTTCACATAAAAAGGTTTGTAGTGAGGACTTTAGTCCGCATTAAAGAAAGGACTAAAGTCCTGACTACAAACTTTCACATAAAAAGGTTTGTAGTGAGGACTTTAGTCCGCATTAAAGAAAGGACTAAAGTCCTGACTACAAACCTTTTGACTAAGCCATTAGATATGTTTGCTGGTTGTTCATCGGCAATACTCGCAACCGTCTATTTTTCAAATCTGGTTCTAACCCTAGTTCTTCCATGGGAATCACGCCCAGCAAAACAGCAGCAACGCCTTCGGGCAATTCTAAACAATCAAATCTACCTTCTCTCCCTTCTACAATAATTTGAGCGCCTGCAAAAATTCGACCTTTTTTGATGCCAGCCGATGTTTCTACATCTCTTTCTCCTACTTGTCTTAAACCTAGTTGGCTAATAATGGGAGCTGGTAAGGAAAGCAGAGTTGCTCCGGTATCGACAAGAACTTTGTCTAGCAGCGCAGAACGAACTTCCTCGGTAGAAATGAATCCCCGCTCGGCCATAACTAGATCGATGAAATTCGTGACGGTGATTGTAGTGATTACTTGACCCATTTGTTTGCCTTGAAGATTGGGGAGTACCAGGGTCATATTATGTTACCTCTTTGAGTGTAATTACTGGATATTTCTATTGTAATGCTATGTAGAATCGTGCTTCGTTGGTTAAAATTGTTTTAGCGATCGCCCTAAATTAGAATTTGCCTCAACGCATGACACCAGAACCCAACTCTCCTCAACCCAATCCTCCTAAGTCGAACGTGACTGTAGAAAGCCCTAACGGTGCGCTCCCTACTGTGCCGCCAGAAGCCACGACAATCGTTGCTACTGCTGAACCGGCAAAACCGCTGCCACCGCCGCCTCCAACTCGCAAGGTTTTATTGCCGCAGCAGCCTGCACAAACGACTGCTGAGGTGACGGGTTCGGTGCTGACACTGGCGGCGATCGCCTCGATGATTGTCGGGCTGGCTAACGATAGCATTTGGATCGGCTTATTTGGGGCTATCGGTGCGATCGGCATATCGCTGAGGATGATGTGGCCGAGTTGGGGCAAAATCTGGGTGCAGGTAATTCCGCCGACTTGGCGCACGCTGATCATCTCTTGCTTCGGGCTGTTAGCTGGGATTGTGGGCTTGCTGATGCTCAGCGGTACTAATACTGAACCGGGAAGCCGCAACATCCAAATCAACTGGGATGCTATCGGAGCTCTCGGCGAGTTAATTGGTGCTTTGGGTCAAATTTTGATCGCAATTTTGGGCGTTTACGTGGCTTGGCGCCAGTACGTGATCTCGAAGGATTTGACGATTCAGCAAAATCGCATTACCCAGCAGCAAACGATCGATGCTTATTTTCAAGGGGTTTCCGACTTAGCCCTTGACGAGCAAGGGTTTTTGGAAGATTGGCCGCAGGAAAGGGCGATCGCCGAAGGCCGCACCGCTGCAATTATGAGCAGTGTGGATGCTGAAGGTAAAGCGAAAATTCTGCGGTTTTTGTCGCAGTCGAGACTGATTACTCCTCTGAAGCGCGATCGGCTTTTAGGCCGCCCCATCCTTGACGGCGATGGTGGCTACGCTGAAGACAGAGATCACGGCCTCCGCGTCATCGATTTAAACGTCATGTTAGCGGGTGCTGACCTCGCTGGCACAGATTTACGGTGGACTGAGTTGAGCGAAGCCAACCTTGTCCGAGCCAATCTCAGCAAGTGCGATTTAGTGAAAGCAAACCTCTCGCGCGCTATTCTGTACGACGCCAATCTCGTTCGCGCCGACATGAGAGCCACCAAATTATTCTACGGCTCGGCAGAAATGGCATCTCCCCGCAGCCGCACGGAATTTGCCAACTATCAAACGGGTGAATATACCGGCGCTGTGGTTGAACGTGCTGATTTCACTGCTGTCAAGCGGCTGTCGGACGAGCAGCGCTATTACTGCTGCGCTTGGTGCGGCTCGAAGTCGCGAGAGACTATTCCCGGCGGCTGCGAAGGTATTCCCAATAAACTGGGACGCTAAAATTAGCAGTACCGCTGTACTTACGTATATATTTGGCGATCGATAGGCAGCCGACTATACTGTATTTAAAATCAACAGTCTGGCGCTGTTTTAGCGATGACAAATACTGATTTAGGGCTAGAAGTAAGTCCGCGTCAAGCAGGCACTAAAAGCAGAGATGGGTTAATTTTTGTAATTACTATGTGGTTGCTGAGCCGATCGGTAATTGCGATCGGGATGCAGCTAATTGCCCCCTTCCTGTACCATCACTCGCTGCTCTACCAGTCTCAGGACTCAACGCCTTTTGTTGCGGGCTTTATTCCCAAAAGTGGCTGGGAGTTGTTCTCCCATTGGGACGGCGAATGGTACACCAAAATCGCTACCCTAGGCTACTCCTACGCCGATGACGGAGAGCAACATTCTGTTGCCTTCTATCCGCTGTTTCCCTTGCTAATTCGGGGGCTGATGACCCTCGGAATGCGATCGGACGCAGCAGGGGTATTAATCAACTCTTTTGCATTTTTGGGCGCATTAGTGCTGATTTATTTTTGGGTAGAACAGCGATACGATACTGGTGTTGCCAAATGGACAACCGCTATGCTAGCTTGGTGTCCGTTCTCGCTATTTTGCACTGTCATGTATACAGAAGGATTGTTTCTGTTTCTGACAGCATCTGCTTTGCGATCTTTTGAGAGGGGCGAGTATATTTGGGCTGCTGTTTGGGGAGCTTTGACAACTGCTACTAGGGGGCCGGGAGTAGCACTGATACCTGCTTTTTTGCTGACAGCTTGGAGGGAAAAAAGACCTCCACTTGCTTATTTTGCAGGTTTGGCTAGCGCTCTTGGGATATTTTCATTTAGTATATATTGTGCTATTAGATTTGGAGATGCTTTAGCATTTGTTCATGTTCAAAAGGGATGGGTTCAGCCGAGTTGGTTCGAGGTATTGATTCAAGCTCTCAAATTGAAGGTATCTGCTATCAGTAGAATTGTGATGATTTTTGGCAGCGGCTATTTATTATGGTTTTTGCACAAAAGGCTTACCACTATTGTTTTGACTTACGGTTTTTGCTCTTTAGCACTGCTGCTTAATTCCGGAGCTTTGCGATCGGTAAACCGCTACGCTTACGGTATGCTGCCGCTTTCAATAGCTCTCGGCTTGTTGCTAGCAGCTAAGCCTCGTTGGGGTTACGGGTTGATGGGATTGTTTGGTATATTTCTGCTGTACGTTTCCGTCAGATTTGCAGGTTGGCTGTGGGTAGCTTAGGGGCGATAGTTGGCGAGCATCTCTTGAAAAAACTTAATTTACCAGAAATAATTGGTTGAAAGCCTCTCACGAGTGAGGGAGAAATGAAAATCAGACTATTCATTACTCCAATCCTCGGACTTAAGGGTAGAGGTCGCTCTCAAACTGTCAACTGTCAACTGTCAACTGTCAAAGCGTAGCGATAGGTTGCTTCTACTTCCGGTATAGATTCGGCATAGCGATCGACCAAACTTTCCAGCCGTGAAGCTAAAATCTCAAACTCAGGGCTGCTATAGGTGACAATCCAGTCGCTCAAGGCGTGTTTTGGTATATTAGGCTTGGCTAACTGCTGTCCCAAAAAAGCATACAACCGCAAGCAAGGAGTCATCGCCGCTACTGTCAAACCGACACCGCTTCCCCAGGCAGTTGCTAATAAAAAATCCGTGTAGCGGCGGGTAGCAATTCCCGGTTTAGCCTCTTGCAAGTTTACACCCCATTTCGCTGCATATCCTTGATGCAAGCGAAGTTCTTCTAAAACGCCACTCCCGAGATTGTGGAGGATTTCAAATCCCTCCCAGTCGGGTGCTTTTGCCGCAGCGATACTGTAAGCGCGAGCAAATGCTCCCAGAAAAAATGCGTCTTGTGCAACATAATATGCAAAACTATTTTGGGGGAGGCTGCCGTCAGCAATGCCTCTGAGAAAGGGATGTTGCAGACAAGCTTCGCTTAAGTCTTGATTTGCTTGCCACAGATAGTTAGAACTTGTCATGAATTTTTTAATTTATCGGTGGTTATGATGGTAATTGTTATATGACTTACAGAAATCACTCGGTTTCTCGTAGAAATATTGGGGAAAGACAACGATGAATCTACTCACAAACCAGGTTTTTAGCCTCCGGGCCCTGAGTACCCTGTCTTAGAGTCCACCTCAAAATCTATGATAACAAATATATTTGGCTTGATTCCATTGGTGACTCTGGGCATTTTGTGGCTTATATTTCAGAAAATAGATAAGTGTTGGCGCAGTGCTATTTTGTCCGCAGCAATTGTTTGGGGAGTTATAGTTGCTTTGTCTACTGAAATTTTGAGTTTATTTAGGTTGCTGACTTTTGAGTGGGTGTTTGGGCTGTGGTTGGTAGCAAATATTCTCGGCTTGATGGTTTATCTAAAATTTAAACCTGTCAAGCCAATTTTTGAGAAAAGTCAAGAGGAGAAATTTTCTAGTGTATTAGTTGGGTTGCTAGGCGGTGTATTTTTTATTTTTGCTGCGGTTGGTTTAGTTGCTGTAGTTGCACCGCCTAACAATTGGGATTCTATGACTTATCACATGAGTCGGGTTGCTCACTGGATGCAAAACCGCAGTGTCGAGCATTATCCCACTTCTTACGTGCCGCAGTTGTATCACCCGCCTGGGGCTGAGTTTGCGATTATGCACTTTCAGATTTTAACCGGGGGCGATCGCTTTGCTAATTTGGTACAGTGGTTGAGTATGGTGGGAAGTGCGATCGCAGTTTCTTTAATTGCTAAGCAACTGGGGGCAAATGGGCGGGGTCAAGTTTTTGCAGCAGTCTTTGCTGCGACTTTGCCGATGGGTATCCTTCAGGGTTCTAGCACTCAAAACGATTATGCTGTATGTTTCTGGGTAGTGTGTTTTGTTTCCTGCGGTTTAGCTGGACTCTCGGCAGGAATAACAGGGATTAATACTTTCAAAATCGGTGCGAGTTTGGGTCTGGCTCTCTTGACAAAAACGACAGCTTATATATTTTGTTTGCCTTTTATTATTTGGTTTTTTGTAGGAGGAATTCAAGGTTTTCGGGGGAAAATGCTGCAACCTATTTTGATAATAGCCGGTGTGACTTTTGTATTGAATGTCGGTCACTTTTGGCGAAATTACGATTTGTTCGGTTATGCGATCGGAGCGCCAGAAAGTTTTACCAAAGAATATAAAATTGAAGCAATTACTCTGCCAACTTTCCTGTCAAATGTCATTAGAAATTTAGGTATGCAAGCTGGTACGAGGATTTCCCGGATTAACGGTGCGATTGTCGGAGTGATTAACGTGCTGCACCGAATACTGGGCGTAGCGACAAACGACGCACGCATCACTTGGCCTCCCGGACAAGTATTTGCGATCGTCACACCCTCATTTAATGAAAATACAGCTACCAATCCCATTCACTTTGGGCTGATATTTGCCAGCATTACACTTATACTTAAAAATCCTATTTGGCAAAAAACAAAAATAGTGATAACTTATTTGATTGCTGTAATAATGATATTTTTACTTATCTGCTTCCTTCTGAAATTACAACCTTGGCACAGCCGCCATCACCTGTCAATATTTGTATTATTTTCGCCAATATTTGGATTGGTAGTATCGCAATTATCAAATCATAAAAACGCAAATTATCTGGTGGCAATTCTGATTTTAATGTCGCTACCGTGGGTTTTTCACAACAACTTTAGACCTCTCGTGGGAGATGGTAACATTTTTAATAGCAGCAGACACGATCTTTACTTTACAAGCCGCCCGAATATCGAGGTTGCTTACAATACAGCAGTAGATTTTGTTAAAGCTCAAAACTGCACGAATATAGGACTTTCTTTTTGGGCTAAAAATGCCTGGGAATATCCCTTGTGGGTGATGTTTCCAGAGCCGGGAAAACCAGCACCTCGCATTGAACATATTTCTACTATCGATCCTGTTGTCAAGCAAAAATTAAATTCCGAAC
Organism: Microcoleus sp. PH2017_05_CCC_O_A; assembly: GCF_020738785.1. NCBI lineage: Bacteria > Bacillati > Cyanobacteriota > Cyanophyceae > Oscillatoriales > Microcoleaceae > Microcoleus > Microcoleus sp. PH2017_05_CCC_O_A. Next base: position 29,972 of record NZ_JAEQCB010000064.1, read on the forward strand.
CTTACAAAAGTTTTATCCCTTGTGCGATAATTTACCAGTCTACAAAAAATGACGGCAAACAAGGAAAAGAGATAGTCCTCAAAAATCAAACTTACGCACAAAAATGGTCGATGGAGCCGCTGAGCGTGTTTGTGAAAAAATAAAGTTTTGATTTATTTGATTTAACCGTTGACACCAGATTTTACAACACAAACTGAGATGAACAATATACCTAAGTATTCCTTGATAATTCCCATCTATAATGAAGAAGAAAATCTCCCAGAATTGTACCGACGAATTAGTGCTGTGATGGATCGAATGGACGGCGCTGTAGAATTAATTTTAATCAATGATGGCAGCCGCGATCGCTCTCTGGAAATTTTGCGAGAATTGCACGAACAAGACTCGCGAATTTGTTACCTCAGTTTGGCGCGCAATTTCGGCCACCAAATAGCTGTAACTGCTGGGTTAAACTTTTCTAGGGGTCAAGTTGTAGTTATCATGGACGGCGATTTGCAAGACCCGCCAGAGCTAATTCTAGATATGGTAGAACAGTGGCGTCTCGGGTATCAAGTTGTTTACGCTCAGCGCACTCAACGCCGTCAAGAAGGTTGGTTTAAGCGGTTGCCTGCTTATATGTATTATCGCATTTTGCGGAATCTTGCTGATGTTGATATTCCCATAGATACGGGGGATTTTTGTTTGATGGATCGGTGTGTAGTGGATGTGCTCAATGCTATGCCAGAACGCAATCGCTACATTCGGGGACTGCGGGCTTGGATTGGTTTCAAACAAACTGCGGTTAAGTTTGAACGAGATCCGCGTTTTGCTGGCGATGTTAAGTATACCTTCAGCAAATCTTTTGCTTTGGCGATGAACGGTTTAGTCTCTTTTTCAAAGGTTCCTTTGCAACTGTCGATTTATTTGGGTTTATTTTCGGCTTTGGTGTCTGTTTTAATGGCTTTTCTGGTTTTGTACTGGCGTCTTTTCTCTCCGGGTGCGGCATTAAGTGGTTTGACAATTATAATTATGGCGGTTTTCTTTTTGGGTGCGGTGCAGTTGGTTAGTATTGGGATTTTGGGCCAGTATATTGGGCGGATTTATGAGGAGGTGAAGGGCAGACCGCTTTATACGCTGGGAGAAGTTGCTGGTTTTGCCGATCGACACCGACGATAGTAAAAAAATTATCAAGTAATAATCAAAAACGCCACCTTCGGCGATAAATTTATGTCAATGGGCTTTAACCAAGACACAAGTAGCAGCTTGACTAACTAGAAACTACCGAATTAAACGTAAAACAAGCTCGCGCTTTAGATTCCCGACTTCTTAAAAAAGTCGGGAATCTGGGTATTATATTTGTTTAGGTGGACTTACTTACCTACTTATAAAAGCTTCGACGCAATCAGAGCAACAAGCACAATTAAACCTAATCCTTGGCGAAAGTAATTAACGCCTTGAAATAATTCTTCCCAAGCCCAAGTAAACAAGGAGCCAAAAGCTACTAGCTCGAATCCTAGATGAATTTTACCTGTGGTAAAGATGAGGGTTGATAAAGTAGCTACAATCCCGACAATTAGCGGTAAATTTGGCGGTTGAGCTATAACAATGTTGCCTTCGTTGTCGCGGAATACTCGATCGAACAACGTATCTTGTCGGATTTCCATGAGTTTATGCTGTCAATGTAATAAAAGGTAGGAAGTGTCTGATAGGCAACCAGAAACTAGGCAACCACAAACACGATCGGCTTGATGTTTTTTGGTTTGTATTATGATAGTAAAATTCAAATATTTAAATTTCATCTATCGCTAGAAACAGTTGTGATGAGAAGGCGATCTATAATTGGACAGACTAGCGATCTGATGTCCGGTTTGTAGTTAGATTTGTAGTCAGGACGAAGAGTCCTTTCTTAGAGATTTGGAGGTTGGTCACTCCCCTCACAAATCCTCTGCCCGCTTAATTGATGCTTTTTTACCCGCTGCGACGCAGGCTACCACTAAACAAGCGCTGCCTAGGGCGATCGGCTGAACAGTTTCACCAAGCAAAATAGCCGATGCTAGGATAGTCAAAAATGGTTGCAATAGCTGAATTTGACCTACCCTGGCAACTCCGCCAATGGCCATCCCCTCATACCAGGCAAAAAATGCTACAAATTGACTGACAAAACTCACATAGGCAAAACCCAACCACGCCGTCGGTGCAGCGACTAATCCTTGTTTTAAAACTACAAATATTGTAGGCAAAACCTCGAAGGGAGCGATAACTATCAATGCCCAACAGATAACTTGCCATCCACCTAAAGTTTTAGCTAATCGCCCACCTTCGGCGTAACCAAAAGCAGCAGCAATGACTGATGCAAATAAAGCTAAATCTGCGGTTTGGAGTTGCCCTGCACCACTAATAATTCCAAAACAAACAACGGTTAAACTTCCGGCGATACTAGCAACCCAAAACCGAGAAGATGGCCGATCGCCCGATCGCAAAACTCCCCCTATTGCTGTTGTCAATGGCAAGATTCCCAATACTACAGCACCGTGGGCGGCAGGTACTCGCTGCATTGCCCAGGCTGATAATAGCGGAAATCCGACAACCACTCCCAATCCGACAACTAATAAACTCCACAATTGCCGTTTAGAGGGAATAGCCTGATGTGTTATTTTTAAAGTAACTGCTGCTAGTATAGCTGCTACTAATCCGCGTCCTAAGCCTACAAATATAGGGTCTAAATCCTGCACTGCGGCTCTGGTTGCTGGCAGTGTTAAGCTGAATCCAACTACGCCTAGGAAACCGTAAATTAGCCCGATTGTTTCTCGATCGAATTGAAGATGTTTCCAGTGTAGTTTCATTTTTTACCTGTGAAGTAGACTTGTTTTTTTAACAAAGTGCAGAGGCGTAAGAAGAAATTAAAATCGGGAGCATCCCATTTTTGCTTTCAGATGGCGGACAGTTGCATCAGAATAGTATATTTGGATCGCAGCAGTGCGAGCGTCTCGCTCGCGAACCCTGCCACGAGCGAGACGCTCGCACTGTGTAAAAAACGCTTTTTACCAAATTGGGATGCTCCCTTAAAATCAGACTATTCATTACTCCAATACTCGGACTTAAGGGTAGATGTCGCTCTCAAACTGTCAACTGTCAACTGTCAACTGTCAACTGTCAACAGTCTTACCAGACTGCTAGAATCAGCGGCATATTGTTGAGAGCGGAGATGACAGCAAAGTTTTTGCTCGGTGGAAGCGATGATTTTTCTGGACTGTGCAAGATGATGTCCTGTTTGTCAAGTGTGATCCAAGCAATTCCTGACAAGACTTGAATTTCTTGATGATTTTGAGGCAACCTGTACACCTCGTTTTTCATGAGGATTATGCGATCTGGCGCTGCACATTCGGAATATCTTTGAAGCATAGCATCTCCTTGATAATTAACAATCAAAAAGTCACAAATTTTCCCTCAATATCCTAGGAACGGGTTAAATATAGCCTTTCTCAAAAAGATGAAGTATGACTGACAGCTTATATAACCGCTTAGACAAAGAGGGCTGAAGCCCAACAACATACCTCACCTATCTGAGAAGGGCTATAAGTTCTTTGAAAACTGCAAATTATCCCTAAGGTTGTGTTCCCACAACCAACTTGCTAGATGAGCAAGCGAACTCTTAAACTCGCACTCCTAAAAAACACTTTTTACAAAAGTGAGATCCTCTCAAATAGAAGTATTAATTCACTTTAATCAAAAAACTGGAATCTGTGAAGATACGGTTTGGGAAACTTTGATCGGTACAGTTGCTCAATCCACCAACTGTTTTGGTAAAATATCTGAAAACTGTACTGGGCCATTGGACAGAGTAATCGCTTATAGTGTGGCTATAGCGGTTTTCGGTTAGGACACGGCAGAGCAGTGTCTTGTATTTCATTGAATTGAAAATTGCGATCGCCCTGTAGTGTCACGAGCGAATATGTGCTGTGAAAATACCCCTAGACAGACAATCTCCCAAACCGATTTACTTGCAGATTCGCGATCGCCTCAGACGACTGATCCAGTCTGGGACATTACCACCTGGACAACGCTTGCCTTCAATTCGATCGCTAGCTAACACCTTGCAAGTTGCTCGATTGACAGTCATTGAAGCTTACGGCGTTTTAGAAGCAGATAGCTTGATTTATGCTCGCCAAGGCTCAGGATACTTTGTCAGCCATCAAACAGTGCCTACCCCGAGACTGGGAACAGCTTTTCCGTCGCTTCAAGATGCGATCGTCCCAGATAAAGATGGAGGCGGTTTTTGCGATCGCTTCTTGGCTTCAATTCAGGTACAATCGCAAACAGGAATTACTGACTTTAGCTCGGGTTTTCCCCGTCCCTGGGGATTGCAAGACTTGCAAAAAATCGCCAGACGAGCCGTCACCGAAGCCGGAGATACACTCTTCAGATACGGTTTTCCTGGGGGACAGCCGATTTTGCAGCAACAAATTGCTCAAATGTTGGTGCAACAAGGACTCGATATTGCTCCAGAACAATTGATTCTGACTAACGGATCTCAGCAGGGATTGTCTTTAGCGATGCGTCACTATGTCCAAGCTGGCGATCGGGTAATTGTAGAAGCACCAACTTATCACGGAGCACTTGCTATTTTAGAAGATATAGGAGCTAAAATTGTCGGCATTCCCATGACGGTCGAAGGGATGAATTTAGCTATCCTAGAATCTTGTCTCCAGACTCACCGCCCTAAATTAATTTACACGATCAGCACGCTGCACAATCCTACTGGGCTGACAACTTCTCAAACTCATCGCCAGCAGTTATTAGCATTAGCCAGTCAATATGAATGTGCCATTTTAGAAGATAACGCTTACGAAGGACTAAATTTTCAGCCTGTTCCTCCGCCTATCAAAGCCTTTGACCAGCAAAACCTGGTAACATATATTGGGACTTTCTCCAAAACTCTAATCCCAGGTCTGCGAGTTGGTTGGATTATCGTTCCAGATGTCAACTATCAGGCGATTATGAGACAAAAATTATTGCACGATTTTCACGTATCAACTATTTCTCAGGCTATAGTTAGTGAATATCTGGCTTCCGGTCATTACCGCCGACATTTGAATCAGATTCGGATGCAAAACTTGCAGAGTCGAAATGCCATGCTGCAAGCTTTGGAGCGTTACTTTCCCCAGGAAGCAAGTTGGACAGTGCCTGAAGGTGGATTGTTTTTATGGGTGCATTTACCGAATTGCCTGTCAGTGCAAAAAATTTGTCAAGAGGCTTTATCTCAGGGTATTTTGATTGCTTGCGGTACAGCATTTTTCCCCGATCGCAAAGGCTATCCAGCAATGCGATTGAATTTCTCTCTTTTGCCTGAAGAAATTGAACGGGGTATCGCTATTGTTGGTAAGTTACTCCAGCGACATATGATATCAAGCTTGAAAGCAGTATGAATGATATAGCGGTTCTCAAAAAAGTAAGGTACGTTGTTGGGCTTCAGCCCTCTTATATTTATTATATAGTAAGCGAGGTCGCATCAAAAACTCCATTTATAATCATACCTCATCTTTCTGAGAAAGGCTATATATCGCAATCCTTGTCGGATATATTAATCTCTCTCTCTTTCTTTTTTATGCTTCTCTTCGTCTGTCTAATCTGCGGTTAGTTCAAAACAAGAATACTTATGTTCAAACTCTACGAATATTCGCCCTCAGGCAATTGCTATAAAGTTCGCTTGCTCTTAACTCAGCTCAATATTCCGTTCGATCGCACAGAAATTAATATTCTCCAAAAAGAAAGTCGCACACCCGAATTTTTGGTCAAAAATCCCAATGGCCGCATTCCGGTTTTAGAGATTGTACCGGGTAAATTTCTCTTTGAATCGAATGCAATTATGTTTTACTTGAGCGAAGAAACTGAGTTTTTCCCCAGCGATAAATTTGAACGCGCTCAAGTCATGCAGTGGTTGTTTTTTGAACAGTACAGTCACGAACCTTTTATTGCAACTTCTCGTTTTTGGTATTTGACAGGGAAAGCTGAGGAATATCAAGCAGCACTGCAACAGAAACAAGCACCGGGTTATGCTGCTTTGGGGGTGATGGAACAGCATTTAGAAAAAAATAAGTTTTTTGTGGGCGATCGCTATTCTATTGCTGACATCGGTTTATTTGCTTACACTCACGTTGCTGCCGAAGGCGGATTTGATTTGACGGGGTTTCCGGCAATTAAAACTTGGATTGAGCGAATCAAGAATCAGCCTCGATATATTAGCATTACAGATTAAGATTGCAGTCGGCTGCATTCTGGCATTACAATGTAAGTATAATGCCATAAAGTCTCCTATGAATCGACGCTTATTTTTGCTTTGTAGTATTTAAATAAAGAAGTAAAATTGTGAATACTATCATTGATCGTATTATATTAATCCAATATATTGTCCAATAAAAGCATAAAACTATCGTCGCAATCAAGAATTTTGTTGTATAATTTAAACAGATTGCCGGACTTTATATTGAAGGATATAATAATTGAAACCGAGAATCTTTACGCAAGGTTTTCGGGTGTAATTAATCGGGTTTAACACGAGACAAAAAATAAATAATTGTGAATGAAGACAAGAATTTTAGGATTAGACCCCGGCTTGGCAAATCTCGGTTACGGCGCGATTAGTTGTCATATTATCCCCGGTAAACAAGACGAAAATAGCGTTTCCCTGATTGATTGTGGCGTGATTAAAACAACGCCTAAGCAGGAAATGGGACAGCGCCTAAAAACAATTTACGAAGATTTGCACACGGTAATTGATGAAGTAAAACCAGATTTGGCAATTGCCGAAAAACTGTTTTTTTACAAAATGGGAAATACCATACTTGTAGCCCAAGCACGGGGCGTTTTGACGCTAGTATTGGCTCAGTGCGGAGTGCCACTGTTTGAGTTTACACCTGCTCAAATTAAGCAAGCTTTGACTGGTCGCGGCAATGCTGATAAATCGGAAGTTCAAGAGGCTGTGGCGCGGGAGTTGGAGTTGGGTTATATTCCGAAACCTGATGATGCGGCAGATGCTTTGGCGGTGGCTTTGACTGGTTGGTACGATGATGATATTTGTCCGAAAAAAATACCCTTGGAAACTGGAAAAATTTGATTTGAGGGCTGGCAAAGCAATACAATCCCAGGTATGCTAGGAAGGTAGGAAATAACAAATCTGACATGAAGAGAATTCGTCTAAATAGAGTTCTGTTGCTTCTTTCAGATTGGCGATCGCTTCTTCAATAGTTTCACCCGGGCTAGCTGTTCCCACTTCAGGGCATTCTGCCACATAAATATCTTTTCCCCAATAAACGATTGTTGTAAAGATACATTGTTGTAAAGATACGAGGCATATTTTTTACGATGCTTACTTAGTTTTCACTCTAATCATTATTTTGGCAAATCGGGCGATCGCCCTTTCTTGACTAAAGTGCGATCGCTCTTTTTTTGAGTATTCCTAACTATGTCGATCCAACACTATAGGCGATTTTTACGGCTTTGACAATCTTTGATGATATCGGGTATATTGCCACTATGTCTGATTTGACATTTAATCTAAAACAACCTAAACTATAGATGGTAGATTCAGAAAGTAAACCCATTGTCTGGCTTAGTGGTGAAGTAAAAACACCCCCCTTTTCTACTGATGCGCGTATTCAAGCCGGATTTCTGCTCCGAAAGCTACAGGATGGCGAAAACCTATCCATGCCATTATCTCGTCCTATGCCAAGCATCGGAGAGCGTTGTCACGAGCTGCGTATAAGCGATTCAGAGACAAGCAAAGCAAGGATTGGCGCATCATTTATCGAATTGATGTAGATGCTATTATTCTCTTAGATGTCTTTAACAAAAACACAAAAAAAACACCGAAATTTATAATATAAAAATGTAAAAAACGATTGAAACAATATGACTGAAACAATACGACCTAATTTGAATTGATATCGGGAAGGTATTTTTATGGATCGAGCTAAACGCCAACGCTTAGAAGCAGCCGGATGGACTATTGGCACTGTAGAGGAATTTCTCGGACTTTCGCCAGAAGAAACAGCATTCATCGAAATGAAACTTGCACTTAGTAAAGCCATCAAGCAAAACCGGATTAGCCAACAGATGACGCAGCACGAGCTTGCCCAAAGAATTAAGTCTAGCCAGTCAAGGGTTGCTAAAATGGAATCTGGCGATCCTTCCGCTTCCCTCGATCTTCTTGTTCGCACTTTGCTCACCTTTGGTGCTACACGTCAAGACATTGCTGAGGTAATCCTTAACAGTGCTTCCTCACAGATATCTCCTCTTAACTGAGTTAGCATTCAAGTTCGATCGCCCTTTCTTTAACTTCATCCGCAAGAGCGATCGCCCTTTCTTGAGTTACACGATGAAGGACACGGCAGTGCCGTTTCCCTAGGAATATCTGTTATTTTAGGTCATATTTGTAGGGACACGGTAATGCCGTGTCCGGCTTCTAATCCCCGCTGTCTGCAAGCAAAAAACCTAATTTGGGTGTGGCGAATGCACCTTAGCAGCATCATCAACCACAGGATGAATTAAGGTCGATCGCAAATCTTGCCTAATTTCCGATTTCAAATACTTGCGCTGCAAAACCTGCCATTTTTGCCAAGCCCCGTAGCGTTTTTCTGCGAACAAACCAGCCAGTTTCGGCAACTCTTTTTGCAAATCGCGATCGACAAAATCTGTCAGAAACTCCCCTAAAACTTCACAGTCTTGAATATCGCCCAAACATTCCTGAACAGCTTTTACATCTTCGACATAAGCTTCATAAGTCTCCCCGTAAAAATCGCCAAACAGATTCATCAAATAGCGAACCCGCTTAGCTTGCTTCCGCAAATCGTGCAGAATTGTTCCCTCCGCTGCTAGCTTTTCTTCCACAGCCTCAGCAGTCAAATCATCAGCAACTTTAACTTTGCCATCCTGATATTCGGTGCCCAGCAGCCAAGCCGGATGCAGGAAAAATTCGCTGACTTGAGGTAACAGCAAATCCGGCAAAACCTCAGCAATTGGCAAATGTTCGATCGCCCGAAACTGCGGTTTTTCTACCCAATTCTCGATCGACTCTTTCAGCGACTGGTAACTTTTGTGTTCCAAAACAGCCCTCACCGCTTTCAAAGCCCGACGGCGCTGTTTGAGCAAACTCAACAAAGCCTCATCCAAAACTTCCTGTTCGTCAGCCGGCAAATTCGGGTAATAGCCGTTTTGGAGACTTTCGAGCATCACATCCAAATCTCTGAGCGTTCCCAGAATCCGACCCACCTTACCAATTTTGCATTCAGAAGCTGCTTTTGGCAAGTCTAAAACGGGAGCAAAACCCGTTACAGCCGATCGCAAACGCCGCATTCCGACTCGCATTTGATGAAGTTCTTCTGCATCTTTGTCTTTGAGAACTTCAGCCTCGTGCGCTACTGCTTTGCGGAAATATTTCTCGATCGCACCAGAGGCTGCGTCTCCGAGAGTTTTGACTTGATTTTTAACTTTTGCTGATGTTTTTACGTTCATGGTTGATGTAGAGTCCACTTTCGCGATCGACTTTAATTTTGATTTCAAGGCTTTTCTAATAAGGTTTTAAATCCTAACACACACTTTTCATTGATGAACCACAGCAATAATAAATCTTAATGTAAAGTGCTTGACAATTTATCCAAAGTCAGCATTTAGTAATACCAAATCCGGGTTATTCATCCCCGTTATAAATTGTAGGGTGCGTCGCTCACTGGCAGCCTGGTGGAGGGCGAGAATTCTTCGTGGCGACGCACCCTACGTCTCTGAGATCGTAAAGGGGGTTTCTTGTCGCCATTCGTAAGAAATATTAATGTCATGTGCTTGACAATTTATACAAAATCAGCAATCTAAAAAATCTTCAATCTAAAATCTTCAATCTAAAATCTAAAATCTAAAATCTAAAATAAAATTCCCTCCCCCGCCCTTGGGCTAATAAAAATCTGATTTCTGGCGGGCTTTCCCAAATAGGTTAAGATCGCTGCAAACCGAGATTTATTTACCAAAGGGAGAGAGAGGGTGCGATCGGGAAGACAAGTTTTAAATTAAATCAAGTCCGCCCAGGTTGTCCGACTTCAAAGAGGCAGTTTAGCCTTTCCAGTCTTTCTCAGATTGTTCGAGCACGTAGGTTGCTACATCCTCGATTTGGTCTGGCTTCAAGCGGCCACCAAAAGCAGGCATAGCATTTTTGCCCTTAGTTACCTGAGTCGTAATAGCTTCGATAGAATTCATGCCATACTTCTCAAGAGCGCCTTTTTTCAAGGTTTTCATTGCCATAACGACGTTCCCGCCACCGATGTGACAAGCAGAACAGTTGTTGCTGAAGATTTTAGATCCTTTAACAGCATCTCCAGCCAGAGCAGGGCTGCCGAAGCCGAAAGTGAAAATTGTGAACGCTAACAAGGCGATCGATAAGAGTCTTTTCAACGCAGTTCTCCTCTAATGGACAGACAAAGATTGATTCTTTAGTTATTTTACCTGTTTTAACAGGCGCGATCGCGACTACACGCACGATTCCTTTCTCCCGAGTAATTTACCACTTTTTGGCAGTGGCAGTTCAACTCTCAAAATTATCCACGCCCCAGCCTGGAGCTTTCTGAGCCGCCCGGATCACAAAAGCAGCCAAATTTTCAACCTCAGTCTGTGGCATCCAGCTTTCGGGTACTTGGCGGCACCAAAAAGTTTCCTCACTGCCGTCATAAGTCATGGGCTCTCTCAGATATGACACCAAACCATTGATGTTGCTGCGAGGAGGCGTTGCCCCCTGGAGATCTGCCAAAGACAGAGAGATCATCGGATCGGGCAAAGTTGCTCCTCCGACGTGGCAATTCATGCAATTTTGCTCGAACAAAACCTTGCCGACAGACAAATCCTGAGCTGAAAACAACCGAGTGTGTCCCTCCGTGTCCAATTCCAGTGGTACAGGTTCGCTAACTTTCAAATAGCGAGTTACATAAGAATCGCCAGCAGCCAAAACAGGTTGAGGAGCCAGCAGCAGGAGCGGCAAAATAATTAACATCCCCAACAGAAAGCAGAGAAAAACACCACGATGCATCATAAAGGCGTAGAAAAGTCAATAATCCACTAACATTTGCTCGTACAATCGAATTTTTTTTGTTGCGCTCTGACTTTCGTCAGTATCAACCAGTCCGCTAGCTCAAGTCAGCGAGTTCGACTGGGGAGAATCAATCAACTAGAAGTAAATTTGAGATTTCAGATTTTCGATAGAAAAACGGCGAGCCAGCAATCCTTGCCAAATCCCAGCCCCTCTCAATCCAAAATCCAAAATCTCAAATTTCAAACTAATTAACGAGCGCCTTTGCCACCAGCCCACTGGCGGGAGATAATTTTCGGCTGCAACAGAATGTGACCGGCAATCGCGTACAAATCTTCATCGGAGAGATTTCTCATCTCAGCGAAAATATCGGCACTCTTCATGCTCGGATGCAGTTCCGAAATTTCTTGAAACCCGTCATAAGTCGTGGGATTTTTCATATAGTCCACCAGCGACTCAATATTATTGCGGGGTGGGTTGGCCAAAGCCAGAGTTTCGGGACTCAAATTGAGGTTGGGGTCAGTTTTTGTCATGCCGGAAGCGTGACATTGAGCGCAAGTATTTTGGAACTGGCGTTTGCCTTGCTGGACTTGTTTGAGGCTCAGCACTACTGGAGTGCCCTTGTCATTTAAAGTTACAGTGCGAAGCTCAGCACTCAGTTCGACAGCCATCGCGCTGCTGACAAATAACTGAAATGTCAAGAATACAGCGGTCAGAGCAATGAAATATCTTTTAAGCATGGTTCTCCTTAAAAAAATCCGGCAAATTATTGAACGCTAAGAGAGTATAGCTGGCAAACAGATTTCTGTTCAAAATTCCTTTCTTTGGTGACAACTGGCGAAAGTTTGTGCAGCCATACCTTTAAAGGTAGAGGAATTTTGCGATCGATCTAATCTGCAATTCGTTTTGAGTCGCGCCTTTTTTCGAGAGCGGACATAATTGCCTTAACATCTTCCAAAGCCAAACGGGTTTGAGGGTGTTTGTAGGCAATTTCCAGCTCATCACACAAGCGGAGCACGTCTTCAACAGGGACGTTGAAGTCTTCTGCTATTTCTGCGATGGACAGGTCTGCAAAACCCATAATTTTCAGGTCGCTGACGGGTCAGAATTGAGTTGACGGCTATTGAATGAAAGCTGGACAATTTAACAAAGCGCTGTTAGCTGTCATAAAAAATATTCGGTAAGTGGGAAACTCAGAGTCTTTAGACCTGAGAGGAAAACGACGGGCGCGGTTTCAACCGCCTTGAATCCCCTTTCGGGGTTAGAGGGGTATGGTTGCCCCTCTGTGGAGATATGGTTGTCTCCGAATCCCTTTCGGGTAATGTTCCGATCGAGGGGTCTGGTCAGAACAGCTTGTAATTTCTTACAAGCTCAGTGGCGTTGATTCCCTGAGTTCCTGACCTGATAGTTTGTTCTGAGATTTTGTGCGATCGCCAGCTAACTAATCACTAATTAACACTAAGCATTTTTGCTCAGCCAAGCTTCCCACTCCATCAACTTCCAACCAATATCATCCCATTGCCGCGTCTTTATTATCAATAGGACTTGGGCGCGCAGGACTAAAAACCCCGTATCTGCGTGCATTTCTCGCTACCAAACTTCATGTTTTTCGTAGAAACCACGGTTTTTGGGGAATTCCTCTGACATTTTCGTCTTTGGCGGACTCACCAACAGACGGGGCGATTTTCCATTTTTCGATTTGAGATTTACTCCACAGGTGTCTTATGGGGCTTGAACTTTGGTCGAAAATTTTGATCGGTTCGCCACAGGAGTCATCCGGCGCAGCAGCTTAGGGAGAAAGCTTGAAAGCGTGAGTCGGTGTCGCCACAGCGTGGTGGCTTTCGGTAGCATCGTGGGCGGGGAATTCCGAGTCTGCCAAGAAAGGCTGGGGCTGGTGGAGGCTGATGAGTCCAGCCAGAGTTTTCTTTAATTGAGTTCGGGGTACGATCAAGTCTACAAAACCGTGGGCGAAAGAGTATTCGGAAGTTTGATAATTTTCCGGCAGCTTTTCGCGCAGAGTTTGCTCGATTACCCGGCCGCCCGTAAAGGCTACAGTAGCTTTTGGCTCTGCAATTATAATGTCTCCTAACATGGCAAAACTAGCGGTGACGCCGCCGGTGGTCGGGTGGGTCAAAATTGGGATGTAAAGCAGTCTCGCTTCCCGGTGGCGCTCTAGAGCCCCGGAAATTTTAGCCATTTGCATCAGGCTGAGCATTCCTTCCTGCATTCTCGCACCGCCGGAAGCGCAGACAATGAGTACGGGTAAGCGTTCCCGCGTGGCGTGTTCGATGAGGCGAGTCAGTTTTTCTCCGACAACTGAGCCCATGCTGCCGCCGATGAACTGAAATTCCATGACTCCGAGGGCAACGGGCAAATTTTCGATTTTGCCGATGCCTGTTTCTACTGCGTCTAGGTGGCCTGTTTTTTCTTGAAATTCTCGCAGTCGATCGCTATATTTTTTGCGATCGCGAAATTTCAGCGGATCGGTGGCGTGCAGACCTCCGTTAAGGGGCACCCAGGTATTGGGGTCGATCAACTGCTCGATGCGATCGTCACTGTAAACTCTGATATGATGCCCGCATTCCAAGCAAACCATTTGATTTGCTCGCAGGTCTTTGGTATAACTCAGGGCATCGCAAGCTGTGCATTTATTCCAAAGTCCGTCCGCAATTTCTCGTTCCGGCCGTTCTTGGGAATTCGGTACTGATTTTCGTCGATTTGCAAACCAATCAAATAGAGACATTAAAACTTAGGAATTGGTAATTGGTAGTTGGTAATTGGGAATTGGTAATTGGGAATTGGGAATTGGTAATTGGTAATTGGGAATTGCCATTTGTCATAATATCAAGTCCGCACTACAGAGGAATTATACTATAGACTGCCCGATCGCGCTGAACTACGAATGTCTCGCGTTCCCCCTGCTGGACGCTCGCGCTGTACTCTGAAGGTTATTATTCCGATGCTCGTCTCAAAGATATCAATTATCTACTATTGACTATTGACTAATGACTAATGACTAATGACTAATAACTAATCACTCTTATTCTGGCTCATCTTCAACAGGACTGATGAGCAGCGACGCAGTGCGCTGGTGTTGGGGAAGAACTTGCAAAGCTGTAGCACTTCCAGCCCCAAAATAAGATGCTATACCCAAGTCTACAATTCGAGCCGGGATTTGATGAGCCGCCAGGAGCTGCTGCATTAATTCGGCTTCCCAACGAAAGCTAGTGGTTTTGAGTGTAATCCAAGACACGGGATAATTTTACCAATTTGTCAACTACCCATCATCAAGCGGGGTACCGCTATGATGTGGGCTTGTATCTGAACTCCACCGCAATTCCGAAAACCTAGATAGAATCTCAGCTTTAGTTTCACTGCCCGATACATTAGGGGATGCTGACAAGCTCCCCGTACTCATCCAGTCTTGCCGGACAAGCAACGCTCTCATTGCAATGTTTCGTGCACCAACCAAATCAGCGTGTAACTCGTGACCACAGCATTCACAGCGAAACAATAGCCCTTTGTTAGGTCTATTAGCATCCGAAGTATGTCCACATTTAGGACAACTCTTCGATGTATAATTTGCCGGAACTTTAGTTGCTAACGAACCATTTAGATGGGCTTTGTAGTCAATATAGCCGTGCAATTCGGCAAAGGACCATTTCGCCTTATTTCTATTAGCTCTACGCTGCTTCTTGCTAGTCTTTTTCCCGGATTTAGACTTAGTTCTATCCCTAATTCCGGTCAAGTTTTCTAGTCCAATCAGGCTGTTAGGCTTGGCAATTTCCTTGCTAATTTGGTGGTTCACGTCAGCGATAAACCGTCTTTCTCTTCCTGACAAAGCGATTAGTCTGCGCTTGGCCGAACGAGTGCCTTTACGCTGAAGAGTTGGTCTGGCTTTGTGATAACGGTTGGCTTTGTGTCTCGGGTCTTTTCCTGAGTAGAATTTCGACTTGTTTTGTAAGTCTGTTTCTACTGCTAAGTAGCGCATACCCACATCAACACCAGAAACTCTGGTTATTTTTAGTGGGTTAATTTCAGGTACTTCTACTTCAATACTTACCATTAAGTAGTAAGTCTTAGAAGAACGCTGATAGACGATTTTGGCTGCCCCAATCTTGGCACCATTGGCAATCAAATCTAGATGCTTGTTGTAGCCATCATACGGGACTACTATTCTACCTTGCAGCGTGATAATACTCACTTGCTGTTCGGCTTTAAAAGAGTAGTCCCGCTGATAATTTAAGGTACAGGTTCGAGAAATGTATTTAGGGGGTTTGTCCAACCCTTTGTACCGTCTCTTGGTATAACCTTTGGCAATAGCATCGTTAGATTGTTTTACCTTAGTCCAAAGAGTTTTGTAGGTTCCAGACACTTGTCTGGGTACGTTGCAAGCCATCTGAGCACCGAGTCCAAAACGAACTCGCAACTCGTTGTAGACGGCTTTTTGCAACTTCAGACCGTTACTGGTTTTACCCGTATCAAAAGCGACTTGTGAAGTATAGTTCAAAGCATCTCGGTAGGCTAAAGCAATCTGAGACACCAAAGCTTTTTGCTCGGCATTCAGGTTGAGTTTTAACTTGGCGGTGATTATTTGAGGCATTACTTTCACTAACTCTGAAAATATTGTATCTCGTGAATACGGCAAAAGCAAGTGGTGTGGCAGAAATAATTTGTACAGCGAGTCGACCGCCCCGAACCCTCCGATTTCTAAAGCTACCGATTTGGTTTGGGGCGGATCTCTTCACTCACGCGCATTCCTCCCGACGCTCACCTGGAAGTAGAGCGCGGGACTCCTGCTGATTTAGTTGAACTGATATTATGTTCGATCGCGCTCCCTAACCGTAGATCGCAAACCCTAATTCGGGAAAAAGAACTGCAAGTAAATAGATAAGATCGGTTCGCCCCAGAGAGCTGTAATGGCTGCACCGAGAGCCAGAAACGGGCCGAAGGGCATGGGTTGACGACGATCGAGCAATCCGATCGCGATCGCCCCACCACCAACCAAAGCCCCGGCTAAACAAGCGATAAATGTCGCTAGCAGCAAGAGTTTCCAGCCCAGCCAAGCTCCCATCAAGGCTGCTAATTTGGTATCGCCGCCACCCATAGCAGTCTGCCCGAAGCCGATCGATCCTGCAAGTCCGATCGCGTCAAACAGCCACAATCCGACAACTGCTCCCAAAATTCCGTCTAGTACCAGATAGTGCACGGAGTCGATCGGGCTAAATGTCGGCCACCAACCCTTGGCGATTTGGAAAACCAATCCGAGTATCAAACCCGATCGAGTCAAAGCATTAGGCAAAGTCATTGTATCGCAGTCTATCAAAGACAAAGCCAACAGCCAGCTAAAAAAAGTCCATAACCCCAGTGTTTGGACGCTTACCCCAAACTGCCAATAGATCAGCAAAAACAGCAAACCCATAGCTGCTTCCACCAGGGGATAGCGGGCAGAAATCCGACTGCGGCAGTGATTGCAGCGTCCCCGCAGCCACAGCCAACCGAACACGGGTATATTTTCGTAAGTTCTGAGTTGATTTAAACATTTGGGACAGCGAGAAGGAGGATGTATCACCGACAAACCCGCAGGCAACCGATAGATTACCACATTTAGAAAGCTGCCGATCGCTGAGCCGATGACAAAGACGATCGCGGTGACAAGGGAATTAAATATTATTTCCATTAAGTTGTCTGTTGACTGTTGAATGTCGGGATTTATTAGTTGTTATTTGTTAAATTGTGTCCTGTAAATTACTAATCATCTTTGTAGTAACTAATCCAAATTCTCTGATTTTGATGCGGACTAAAGTCCTCACTACGAACCTGATTTTTCCAATTGTGCGATGTGTTATTATTTTAAGGTGTTACCAATCACTAATTACCAATTACTAATCACCAACTATCAATTACCAATTACCAATTACCAATTACCAATTACCAATTACCAACTGTCAACTGTCAACTGTCAACTATCAACTGCCTAATACATTTGAGATTCAATTTCGTCAAAAGTAACAAAACGTTCACCGGGCAACAAAACGGGATGCGAAGCAAAAATTAGCTGACCTCGATCGCTTCCTTGACTGACAACTACACCGGCAGGACGCTGCATCTGCTCGGAATGCACTTTCAAATACATACCATAGGCCGATCGAGCAACTCGGATCAAATCGGGAGCGATCAAGCTGTGACTTTGGGAAATTTCTATCCGGTGTTCTGAGTTGGGCTGGTATCGGGTCACGGGAAACTTATGATAATGGTATAGGTCTAGCTATTGGTTTTGGCTTGAGATCGATCGAACTTACCTTATTTTTTAAGAATAGACTAGGTGGAAATTAATACATTAACTTACAATCCTCCCTTGGCTGCGATCGAACTGCGACTGCGAGCTCTCCTTTCGTCTGAACTCTACGCTGGTGCGTGGGTAGATCCATCGCCGGCGACGTTAATGGGGGTTTTCGAGCACCTGCGGAGTCTCCGCTACATCCTCCACGACTACGTGCCCAGGCCCGTGTCCGAATCTCCGGCCAACCCTGGGGAGGTTCGCTACCAATGGCAAACAGGCACTTTGCTGTTCACAGATTTAGCTGGGTTTACGTCGCTGTTGGAAGCAAACACAGCCCAGGGGCGCAAGGGCGCTGAAACGCTGTTGGGGGTGATTAACGACTATTTTGCCTCAATGATTGAAATCGTCAGCAAGTCGGGGGGGGATTTGCTGGAGTTTACAGGAGATGCGCTGCTGGTGCAGTTTCTGGGAGGGATTGACCAAGAGGAGGATACAGCTAGGGCGGTGCGGGCGGGTTTGCGGATGCAGCGGGCGATGGCTAAATTTGCCAATATCGAAACGGCACGGGGTGTTTTGTCTTTGAGGATGCGGGTGGGTATCCATTGCGGTCGCTATATTAGTGCTGATATCGGTACACCGCTGCGGATGGCTCACGTACTGCTGGGGCATTCAGTCCAGCAAGCCAAGCAGGCTGAGGGTTCTGGGACTGTGGGGCGGGTGTGTTTGACTGAAACTGCTAGTTCGTCTTTGGGGGAGCAATTTCGTTTTGAATCGTGGAAGCCCGGTTATTTGTTGGTGGCAGATGATTTCACGGACGATCTACTCGGAGAGTACGATATTACTTTGACTGGGCGGCGGATGCCAAGTTCGATATTGCTCGATCGCACGGTATCGGGTTTGGTGAGCGAAATTGAGGAAGCTGTGAAGCGGGTTGAACCCCTTGCTAGTTATATTCCCAAAACCATCTTGAGACTGCTGGTTGAAAATGCCGACAGGCGGAAAATCCCGCCGGATTTTCCCGAACCGACGGTGATGTTTGTCAACTTGATCGGTTTACCGGAGTTGGTGGACAAAGCAACGCCAGCGGAGGAAGCTAATCTGGTATTGGGCTGTTCTCGCGTGTTTGCGCTAATTGATGCTGTGGTGTCCGCGAAAGGGGGCGTCTTGCAAAAAGTAACGGCGCATTTAGACGGTTCGGATATATTGATTTATTTTGGTGTACCGGACGTTCATACCGACGATCCACGTCGCGCGGCGAGTGCGGCGATCGCAATTCGGGATCTAATTGCCAGTTTACCTCCGATCGTTATCGGCGGTGAAAATGTGAAAGTAAGCTGTCAAATTGGGCTGTCTCGGGGCCCTGTGTTTGCTGCTGAGGTTGGGGAACCGCGAGGGCGCAGGGAGTTTAATATCCTCGGCGATACGGTGAATACGGCTGCTAGGCTGATGAGCAAGGCGGGGGAAAATGAAATTTTGATTGGCGAAAGGGTGTTTGAGTCGATCGGGCTAAACTTCGATTGCGAGGCTTTGGGATCTGTTTCTTTGAAGGGCAAATCTGCTCTGACTCCGGCTTTTGTGCTGCACGGTTCAAAGGTGGAGAGGGGAAAAGGCAGCGTTTAAATAAATTTTAAGACCTAGGCAAGTGGTATTATTGGCTACTCGCACAGACTAAACTCCGATCGATATTTCACCGTTCCGCTGCAATCCTGCAAAGCACCTCTTTCTAACTCCAACACCATAAAAGCTTCATCAGGTACATCATATTCGCATCGCAACATCTTGCTACTAGCAGGAACGAACCCGAAACGCGAATAGAAATCAGGAGATCCCAGCACAACCACTGCCTGAAAGTGCGATCGGGCGCACTGTTTTAAACCCTCGCGGATCAGCAGCGATCCGATACCTTGCCGCTGATAGTTTGGTAAAACTGCGACTGGCGCCAACCCCAGAATTGACAAAGTGCTAGAACATTCTCCTGCGATGACAACCGGACTGAAGAAAATGTGTCCGACTACTCGATCCGATTGTACCGCAACCAAGGAAAATGTAGATGCAATTCCCCGCAGGCGATCGACTAAATTTGCCTCATTTTCTCGCCCGAATGCCACAATATTGACATTGCGAACAGTTGCTAAATCTTCTGGCTTTTCAGTACGGATATCCATAGCTAATACCAAGAATGAGAAATCAATGCAACGGGTGCATCTCAGTTTTGCATTTAATAGTGCTGTCCCCGCTCGCGTATTATACGATACGCGAGCGGGGACGCTCGCACTATAAGAAAAAAATGCTTTTTATAAAAATGAGATGCTCCCAATGCAAAGATATTGGTAGGGTGTGGATTCCTCGATAGTATCCAAAAAGAGGCGAAAAATCGATCGAGCGACGCACCAACGATATTGGTAGGGTGTGTCGTCCTCGATAGTATCCAAAAAGAGGCAAAAAATCTATCGAGCGACGCACCATAGACAATATTTTATAAAACAAACTCAACATCAATTATTGTAGCAAGGATGTTTGAAATTGGTATAATTCCTGTGAAAGCTACACTCGAATATAGCTTTGCATTCCCTCTGCCGGCAAAACAATCAACCGCTGATTTCTCAAGTCCGGTTCTAAACCCAAATCTTCGAGGGGAATTAAGCCTAGTAAAGGTTCTTCTCCTGCGGGAATTTCTACACAATCATATCTGCCTTCCCGGCCAGCCACGGCAATACTGACATCTTTGAACAGACGAAATTGTCTGGCTCCTATTGCTGTATTTCCTTGGATTTCACCAACTAGGGTTAAACCTAACTGACTGATAATATCTGCTGGCAAACAGAGTCGAGTTGCTCCTGTATCGACTAAGACGTTATCGATGGTGATAGAGCGTATTTGCTCTGGGGGGATGAACCCTCTTTCTCCCAGGATTTCATCAATGTGATTGGTCACGGTTATTGTTGCGGTAACTCTGCCCATTTTTTTATTTTTTTATTTTTCTATAGAATGTTTTCTGTTTTCGGGTGCATCTGGCGCAAGGCGAATATATCCGTAGGGGCGAAACATGACCGCAATCAATATGGGATTATAACTAATAACTTATAGGCGGTCATGCTTCGCCCTCTTCCAAAACCAGATGCACCCCTGTTTTCGTTGACTTTTGATAGAAAAATATACAACCTAGGGTGCATATTCTATATTTTAACAATATTTGTAACTGAGAGCTATATTTTTATTTTTTGCTGAATTTCTGCTGACAAATGTTGCACATTAATAGCAAAAATGCTCTCTAAATATTGATTGTCTCAGCTTCTTCCATTGTTGTTTAGAAACATCTGCGCGAGTTTTGTCACCCGATGGATCGCGGATAGTCCAAATTGTATCTGCAATGCGATCCTCTTCGAGGGCTCCGCTAACAAGCGATCGCCCGTGAGAACGATAGTCGAAGTCCCAGAAAGCATCACCGGCGCAATCTCCTGGTGTAGCAATCATTTCGCGATCGACTGTACGGCGAATCGCATTCCATTCGCGGATGTAGATAGGAGAATCGTCCGATCGCAATTTGCGATCGCCTAATTGAGGATTAACCTTGTAGAAAAACCAATCCGTAAGATTATCCACGGCTTGAGTTCGTGATTCTAAATCCCGCGCTGTAGCACAGTCTAGATTTGGGCCGAGAAACATGGCAAAAGTTAACATACACACTGCGGAAAACTTCGAGATTGACTCGATCGATCGCGATTTAATTAGCATAGTGATGCGCTCCAGTCTTATAGTCCACAATTAGAAAGAAACATCTCGCGTCGAATTGCTGACCATTCGCTGATGCCAATTTTATCGTTTGTAGGAATTGGCTGTCCAGTCCGTTGAGGATGGCGGCTGTAAAAAATTGTATCTGCGAGGCGATCGTAAGTTTGCTCGTAGGTTTCGCCGTTAATTACTGTGAATTCCCATCCTTTGTCTTGTGGCGAGACTCTGAAGCAGACTTCTTGTACCGACTTGACTCGCGGATCGATCGCCTCGCGTAATTTTTGCCATTGATTGCTATATTCGCGATCGTCCGTTTGGAGTTTGCGATTGTTTAGTTGAGGATTTACCCTGTAGAATAGGAAGTCTGTCAATCGATCGACGGCTTGTTCTCGCGATTCGGCTTTGGCTGGATGGGGGCCCAGGAGGAGAAGGGCGATCGCAAAAACACAAACCATTAATAATCTGGAGAGGGGTTTAATTGACAGCGACTTGACTAACATAGCAATTTGGCATTAATTCCTACTGATATCTCCACCATCTTAACCTGCACTTACGCAAGAGTCCAGAAAGCAGATTTTCATCAGAATACTTCGTTACAGTCCGTAAGTAGATGAGTGGGAAAATACATAAGTATGTCATTGCGAGCTCTTAGCGAAGCAATCGCAATCGCTATGATATCATTCCGATACTACCGGAAGTGATACAATTTTCTGTTATTCCTGAAGTTCTGCTAATAACTGTTCCCCGAAAGGATGTTCTTGCAATTTCTCATATGTCAAATCTCCTTTGCTGATGCCTTCCCGACACAATCCAACATAATTTTTCCAACACATGAGAACTTTAGGATGATTTTCTGGCAATTTGGTGCGAATAATTTCCGCTGCATCAAAATACAGCGATTCCGCTTCCGAGTACCTTCCTTGGGATTTATAAAGCAATACGGTTTACTTAAGGTCGAACAAGTGGTACACTAAGTATGATGTATAAAAAAGTAAATCAAGTATAGTGCCGTACAAAAAATTATTATTAGAAT
>NZ_JAEQCB010000327.1:0-1348 GCF_020738785.1 Microcoleus sp. PH2017_05_CCC_O_A
GGCGCCATTATATAACTTACGGCTAGGTGAATCCCGCAAACCCATTTTCACCAACCTATCACCAAGTCACCCAAACCATCCCAGTCGGCACAGCCCCAAGCGGTTTGCGGCAAATCGCCCTTAGCAGCGACGGCAAAAAGCTATTTGTTACCGCACCAAACGGCGCGAACAGCAAGATTTACGCCGTTAACATCGACCCCAAAGACCGACCAATCAGCCCCGGCGCGAACCCCAAAAAATGGAATCAATTAATTGGAACTGTAACAGCCGATGAAGGCGTAGAAGGATTAGCTGCTACGGTCGATCCGCTGAAAATGACATTTACAAACAGCGGCAAAGATAGCAAAGGATTTGGGGTACTGGATATTACCAATAACGACCCCGTAAGTTTTGCTGCTACTACTCGATATACAAATTTAGGGCTGGGTTCAACTTTTGATTACTTCGATGTGAATGAGGGAGTTTCGGTAACAGTTTTACCGGATGCGAGTTATGCGTTTGTTGTGGGTCGGAATGCGGATACGAAATTTTTCGGTCAGGAAATACCCAGCATAGATGGAGACCCGCGGGCCGGTAGCAATATCGGCATTATCAAAAACCCGCTGACGAATCCGCAATTAGTAGCAGCAACTCGACCAATTCCAGATGGATTTGCTACAGACTTAGCGCTGTCAAGTGATAGCAAGTTTCTTTACGCTTCCTATCCAAATTTAAGCGGTGCGAATGGCAAAGTTTATGTTTTTGATGTGGAGGAATTTGTCAAAACGCTGACCAACCCCAGTCAATTCCAAGTAGATAATAAAGGTCGGGGTGTTGGGCTGCCGTTGTTTAACAGCGCTACGGCACGAAATGCTACGTTAGTGTTGCTGCTGATTTTCAGATTCTGACCGACGCGAACAATCAATATACTTACGGCGTGCCGCCGGGAAGTAAGAAAGCTCCCGTTTCTGTGACTAACCCTCGCGGTTTGGCGGCGACACCGCTGGATTGGCTGGATTTGACAGGGCCTATTGGTACTAGCGAGACTTCAGAAAATCCCCTTACCCCAAAGTTCCAATGGACTTTTGACAATCTACCTACTCAGGACATTGAAGAGGTTAATCTCTTCGTCAGCGTGTTCGATGAAGGTGAGGGTTTATTGCCCTGGGATGAAGTTGTCGATTTACCCGACCCTGACGGTAACGAATTCCTCTCCAATCAAGGATTGAGCAAACCCCAGCAGTTAGATTTACTGACAAAACCTTGGAGTACATCTTCTTACCACGGTCAAGAAAACGATTTCAATCCCAACCGCATTTTAACTGCGACTTGGCAGAAAGATAGCACCAATATCGGCAAGTGGACTTTC
>NZ_JAEQCB010000065.1:0-77766 GCF_020738785.1 Microcoleus sp. PH2017_05_CCC_O_A
ACAATTGCTAGGGAACTCATAAATCATAAGTTAGGGTGAATCCGACTTCTAAACTCTAAACCTAAACCCTGTCTACTGTCTAGAACGAAATAGCCCTGGATTCAAAGGTGGCTACTTTTAGCTTCGCTCATTTTTTAGTCTAAACTACAGTAATTAGGAACGGCTAGAATTACGAAAATCCGTTGACTGCACCTTGACCAGGCTAGATGGTAGCTCTGTAGACAACTGGTCTACAAACGCCTGTGGTTTGGCTTCTGGAGCGATCGCGATTGGCATAGGTGTTTTTTTTTCCGAGATTTTACTATCAATACTTCGGACAGTTTTTTAACGGCGCTGTAAGCCGAGGGCGAGGAAGCCCTGCCATTTTTTACGCATTTTCTGAAACGAGTGCGCTGAACTCAAACATGAAAAAAAATAGTCCAGCATATAGCCAGCAAGGGTTTCGGAGGCTCGACTAGATCTAAAACTGTCCGAAGTATTGACTATGAAATTTAAAGATTATATGATATATTAAATTTAATGCTCTGATTCTACTCTAGAACTAAATCTACGAGAAATTAGATGAGCAAAAGAACGTTAGTAGTAAATCAGCCAGCTATAGGCAAGCTAGTTCGTTAAATTTTGCAATAAATTTATCAGACGCAAGATCAGTTTGCTGGCAAGTTGGGAGTTCATATCCTGGGATAAATCCCTAGGAAAAAGGTGTTCTATCCCTTGAAGTTTGTCATTACAAAAAATTGAAACAATAACACATAGTCAGGGCAAACCCAGAAAGAATTTACTAACTAGACATTTTCCCTATGGAAAGCAATAATTTATTTGACTTTTTCCGTATTTTTAGTAGGATAAACTAACTATGAAAAAGACGATCATCATTGGAATTGGTGGTACAGGTCTCACTACTATTCGTGAAGTTCGTAGACTGATTGCAGAGCGGTATGAGTTAGGATTAAGAGCGCCTGAAGTTTCCTCTGTCAAATTTTTATACATTGATACGCATGAAGGTGATATAGACAAACTTAATTGGTCAGTGCTAGGAAAAGATATATGTCTGACTAGAGGTGAAAAGGTAATCATAACTGGCGACCGTTTACAGTCAATGGTTGAAAATCCAGATGATTACCCGGATATTTCTCCTTGGCTTCCTCCGATTAAGAACTATGTTGGTGATCCAGGGCCTGGAGCCAAAGGAATTCGTCCCTACGGACGTTTAATTTACGAATACAATGAGAATAAAAAAGAAGTACAAAACAAGGTTTTTGACTGCTATAACTCTCTTAATCAGTCGTTTTCGCAGCTCCAGGATTGGAGATTTTACTTAGTTTGTGGTTTGAGTGGCGGAACTGGTAGTGGAATGTTTGTGCCACTTTCATTTGACTTACAACGATGGGACTTATATCAAAAGGGAACGGCATTAAAGAAATTTTATTCTTTCTTAGTTTTACCTCCGTTACAAATTGTTAGGCATAACCGCTATCATTCCAATGCCTATGCTGTTTTGAGCGAACTCAACTATTTTGCCTTCCAACCGGAGCAATTACCTTATGATAATTGTTACTTATTGGAACCACGAAATGCAAGAGGACTTGAAATTGGGCTGGAAAATTTACCCCTGTTAATTGCCCAACGGATTTTTCTCAATATACAAGGCGGGCCGGCAGCAAGCTACATAGACGCCATTATGGATAATCCACAACTGGGAGATGTGGAGAATGATGAAGAAACAGGAAGACGGCATTCACTGCGCTTTTCAACTTTTGGGCTTTCAACTGTAAGTTATCCAAGAGAAGTTGTGGCTCAGTGTCTCGCTTATCGTTTAGCATTACAGGTTATATCTACTTGGGTAGAAGAAGGAGTTTATCAACAAAATATTAACCAGCAAGTCAGAGATGAACTAAAAAGTATCCGCCTTTCTCTCTCTCATATATATGGAGATGCAGATCCATTTGGTAATAATGATTTTCCTGATTATGCGATTCAAATTAATAATCTTGTCAATGAAAATTTGCAAGGTATAACTAAGAAGCAGCTAGGGGAAAAAGTTGAAAAAGTCCGTCGTCGCATAGAAATTAGCTTTCGAGATAATATTGGTATAACAGACTTTTACACACAACGAGTGAATGATGTATCAGGGGCGGTCACAGAGTCTTTAAAACAGACCCGCTTGAAAATAACCGCTTTCTTGCGTAGTCCTAAGATGGGAATTATTTATGCCAAAAAGTTTTTAGATGAACTGATTAATATCTTAACAGATTTTAAGGCAGATGTTAGTGGAATGGCTAGCGAAAAGAATGCAAATATAATTCGTACATTCCAAGACAATCTTGCAGATACAGTCAGTGTCGTTAGGGCTAACGAACAGAAATTAATGTATACTAATAGTGCTTTTCAAAAAGACTATGCCAATATTAGTGATGAGCTAAAGCAGTATTTAAAGGGTTTAGCTAGTTTTCAAGTTGGGAAGTACGGGCTGGTATTTTTAGATAGAGTTATTCCACAAATCAGAAATTTGCGTGCTGAACTGGATGTCTGGGAGAGCAGAGTCATAGAATTACAAGAAATTTTAGCTGGAAGGCTTAAGATAATTTTAGAAGATATACAAAAAGGAACTAAAGAAAACGGAAAAACTATTTTTAGCGAACTTGGTTTACAAAGATTAGTTGAAGAAACTAATTCCTCAGTCATTCAGGCAGCTATTGAAGAGTTAATAAGATCAACACTAGGACAAGAAAACCTCGATTTAATATCTTTAATCAAAGTGACGAAAAAAGAGCCAGAAGACATACTTTATGAATCAGCCTATCAATGGGTTTTAAGCGAAAATTGCCCCGTTGATATTAAACGTCTGACTTTGTACGACAAATTCGTTAGTGAATACTCTAATTCTGTGAAAAGACAGGATATTCTATCAAGTGCCAAAATGTTGTCTGCCCCTTTTCTAAAGTTTGCTCCTAGTGAAGTTGGTAAAAAGCAGATACTATCCACAGAGGCGGCTGTAACAACAATTCCAGATGGAACTGGGCGAATCAGCAGTGATGGACGCCCTGCTCAGACAGTCGTACAGGCAGATTTAGAAGGTATAGGGGTTCCAGCGGACAGCATTAAGGTAGCAGAAGATCAGGAGCGTATCATCTTTTTGCAAGAGAAACAAGTATTTCCACTGCGCTTCATTGAGAGTCTATCAAGGCTTAAGGAAAACTACGATCAATTCCCAGAAAGAGCGGCGCTACACATTGACAAAACAATTGAGCCTTATCTCTACGAGCTTTATATGCTTTCTAAAGATGAGAAAAAAGCTCTTTTAGAAACTGAAGAAGTTTTTATTCTTTCACGAGCTTATAGCTGGATTGCTGCCACGACTAATCAGTACACTCGGAAGGATGAAATTCGCTACGAATTTGAAGAACGGGGGAAGATGGGGGTTCAAAAACTTGTACTAGGGTTTGATTGGGAAACAGCTTTTGAAGCTTTTGTAAAAGATGCCATCTTGTCTAATCCTAAGTATGAGCAAGTGAGAAAGGCTAGAGAGCTTCTGACGGTAAAAGTACGACAAGTACGCAAGGAAGCAAAAACTGCTCCAATTGTGGCAGATGACATTCGGAAAAGGTTAGAGGAGTACCTTCAAACTTGTTCGAGTGAATACCAAGCTGGCATAGATGATCCACGCTACGAAAGAGCGCAAAAGTTGATCAACCGTATTCTGAATTCTTTATATTAGGGGTGGATATGAGTCTTTTTAGAAAAACTGTAAGTATCAGGTGTTCAGGGGATAAAAATAATGAATGCCCAAACTATAAAAATAAGACACCACTGGAAGCACATAAACGTCATTGCCCCGTGGATAATTGTGGTAGTTCAGTTACAGAAGATACTAAACCTAACGTTCTAGGGATATCCGCTGTGTTAGTTAGTGTTGTAGCAGTATTGGGAGTGATTGGTTACTTACTATGGCAAAAGCAAATAACAAAAGTAACTGAACCTCTTACTCCTAAAGTCCCCGTCCTCACCCCTACCCCTAGTGTTAAAGCAAATCCAAAATCACCTGAAACACCTGCAAGAGATTCCTCTGTCTCTGCTAAGCCAACACCAACATCCACATCCATACCTCCTATTACTACCTCCACGCCAACACCCACACCTGTCTCACCAGTGAGATTGCCTCCTCCTCCTCCTAGTAAACAAGATATCGAGACTGCTATTTTGAAATTAAAGAATATGAACCCTAATGAGTTATTAGAGTTTCCGGTAGAGGAAGCACCTGATAGTTACAGAGTTATTGCTATGAAAGACTCTACAGGAATTGAGTGGCGTTTGACTGTACAAACCGTACAAGACTTTCTTCAGGAAAGTGTGCAACAAGGGGGGAAGTTTTCAGAAAAAAATAAGCAACTCAGTTTAGTTGTGAGGAATCAGTCAACTGGAGAAGAAAAACCTGATGTCCCGATTGACAAAAACGAATTATTAGCTCGCTTTGTTAGATCTATTAGTGTAATGAAATGAATCGATATTCAGAATATCGGAATTAGTGCGATCATTAATTGAGGTCAGCCAATAAATCTTGGTAGTTTGTGACGGCGGCTTTCGTTGGTAATTAACCCCTGCTAGCTTCTCCTTACCCATCTGCTTCTCTGATTGTATCAAGGAGAGCAAGATTGTGAGGAGAATAAACTGAGGTTACGTCAATTTTTTTAAAATCGATATGATATAATGTTAGTAACATTCTTTTGGGATAGTCTATCGTATAACAATTCGGAACCCTATTTTTTTTTTAGGATAAATAGGCTAAATATTTATTCCCTAAGGGTTTCATCCGGGTTGTCCCCATAGTTGTTCTACAATGTTAACTAAGTTAATGTATGAGGTTCTGTAACAATGAAACAATTCAAATCATGGCGCAGTCTATTACTTGCCGCCTTAACATTTATATCTATTTCCTTGTTCGCTTTTCTAGCTCACCCATCAGATGCAACCAGTACCGTGAACCGGATGATGATCGATACAAGTTTAATCAGTGTAGTTAGAACTCCTCAAGAACTTGAAGAAATGGGATTTGGTTATTTGCAACGGATACAACCTCAGCTTACTGCTAGCCTAATTGATAACATCAAAACGGCGGAAAGAACAGTTGCACAGCTTCCTGAAAGACCCGCCATGAGAATTCCTGTAGCTGGTAGAGGTCCAATTCGTTCGGGAGTATTACAGGGTGATAATGGAGGACCACGAGTTCCTCCAGAACGTTATAACTATGTTGGTTCCCGCAATCCCTCATCGGCACGAGCAGAAAATATTACTCCTCCATCACTCCGTGGAATGTTTGCGCAGGAAGCCCGGAATGATGGCACTCTAAATGGTCAAAATCTAAGTAGAGCTATACAGGAGAGCAAAACTCTAGTGGCTGATGCGAGAGGTTACTTTTTGCAAGCGCAAAGTATTAGTACATTCGATATGTATGTCGAAGATACTGAGACAAAGCAAATAGAATTATGGCCCGATATTGCTGCTGATGCTGTTTGCAGGGATGCCCTCAATGCTGTCTTGACTAACTCGTGGACAGAATATTAGATTGCTAGTTTTTTGCCTATTTCTGAAGACGGTAATATAGATTTGTTCGATTTTATGCTACCTGTAATACCTTTCAAACCAATGATGTTGCTGCAGGTAGCTTTTAGTAAACACTCAAATCTTTACTATAAACTTCAGTATGTATATTTTCTGCTTTGTAGGGGTACTAAATTCTCTGCATTTTGGTATTGTAAAATTCAAACATAACGTCATATAAATTATTTAGGATTATTAAATTGAGAATCTTTTTTAATTCTTTAAATATATCCAGTCTATTTAAGCTATTATTTTATCAAATCATTATTTATATATTAATAATGATTAATTCGGCTCCATTGCAAGCAGATACAGCTAAGTTATCTTTGGATAACTCAAGCCATAATTTTCCAGAAATATTTTTGTTAAAACCAAAAACAAATCCTCTTAATTTGAAAGAGGTAGGTCTTGAGTATTGGCAGATAATACCCGAATATAAGCTGACAGAAAATCAGCTTTTCCAACTCAGTATTCGTCTGCGAGATATTGCTAGATATCTTGGCTCAAATTGGCCAGTCAAAATTACTATTACCAACCAACAGACTCGATATATTCAATACCGAATTACTAATTTTAGAGAATCAGGCAAAGACTGGAATGACTTGACATCAGGTATAAATTTAAATCTTGTAACGCAGGAATTACAAAAACAAAAAACTTTAGAAGAAGAACTAATCATTGATTTACTATTAAAAGATGAAAAAAATAGTTCATCTCACCTAATAACTAATATTCCCCTAAGTCGTTATTGTTATGAACTTTTTAAAGCTATTCTACCCAATCAAAGTTTATTTTTTATTAAGATAATATAATACAAAAAGAATTTTTAATTCAGTCCATTGCGGCAGTTTTTATCGGTTGGGTTGTGACTTTAGTTGTTGGCAACCTATTTTCCTGCTCTATTTACATAGCCTTATCTACATCAGATAACTTGTTACTGATAAAAGTCAGCGAAAATTTACGTTCACTTTTTAATAATGTAGGTTTATGTTTTACTGATACACAAATTCCTCCACCCACTCGTCAACAAGTGTTTGAAGTAATTTCTAAATTAAGAACTTTATCTAATGAAGATTTAATCTCTATTGAAATTTCTAATAGTTCTTATGCTCTGGTTGGTTTCAAGAATCAAGACGCAGAATATTTTCTTTCAATTCAATATATAATAGATATACTGAGTGAATATCAAAATAACAATTCTTCTGATTCTTTAATACTGATTATAAAAAATACTAAATCGCAGCAACATTTTCCTATAAAATCTACTGTTGAGGAAATTACTCCTGCTTTAGTTAATTCAGTTAATCAAGGATACTACGTCACAAAAAAACGATGAAAATATTGGCTCATTTTATCAAGTTAATTGTTCTAACTATAGTGTTTTTTTCGTTAACTTTGAGTAGCGTAAGATTGTCCTATGCTATGGATTTATCTGGGACTGCTGGTTCATCTGAATCAGTTTCATACCTGAATTTAAAGTTAAAAACATTATTAAACTATAACGCTTCTGGTAATCAAGGGCTGGAGTATTTTATTCTGCCAAATTCGTTGGATCTAGATCGGATTCCTGCCGACCCTAAAAACCCTTTGACCCCCGAAAAAGTTCATCTGGGTCAGCTTTTATTTCACGAAACAGCCTTAAGTATTAATCCTGTCAATCCTCAGAACTGGAAAGAGGGCAGTTGTGCATCTTGTCACTTTGCTCAAGCGGGCTTTCGGTCTAACTTACCACAGGCACTGGGAGTCGGCGGTTTAGGATGGAATCGCTCCAGACAGAAAAACCCTGAGATCTATACTATAGAGATAGATAAACAAACTGTCCTCACTCCTTCTGTACTTAATAGTGCTTATCAAGATATAATGCTTTGGGATGGTCGAGCTGGGTCAGGCGGTCAAAATACTAAAGAACCTGTACTGCAAAAATTGGCTATCAATCGATTTAAGTTGCAGGGTTTAGAAACACAAGCAATTGACGGTATGAAAGTGCACCGAATGGGGACAGCAGCCATAGCAATCATACCAGAGTATCAAGAGCTTTTTGCGAAGGCGTTTGCAGATCGCCCCTATGTAGGTGCAGATGTAGAAGATATAGTCAGAGCAGGATTGGCTATCGCAGCTTATGAACGCACTCTTTTAGCTAATCAAGCTCCTTTTCAAAGATGGTTGAAAGGGGATGAGAATGCCATATCTGCTAGGGAACTGAGAGGAGCAATTACTTTTTTTAGCTCCTCATGTGTTCAGTGCCATTCAGGGCCGAACTTAGCCAATACAAAATTTCATGCTGTAGGAT
Source organism: Microcoleus sp. PH2017_05_CCC_O_A (assembly GCF_020738785.1). Taxonomy (NCBI): domain Bacteria; kingdom Bacillati; phylum Cyanobacteriota; class Cyanophyceae; order Oscillatoriales; family Microcoleaceae; genus Microcoleus; species Microcoleus sp. PH2017_05_CCC_O_A. The sequence continues at coordinate 7,889 of NZ_JAEQCB010000065.1, forward strand.
TTGCCGATCACCCGAAGGATCTTAGCGGACTGAACCTGGGTAGAGGCGCAGTAACCGGACGAGCTAATGACGACTTTAAGTTTAAAGTACCACAGCTTTATAACTTAGCTGATAGCTCCCCTTATGGACATGGAGCTTCGTTCAACACCTTGCGGGAGGTGGTCGAATATTTTAATCTTGGAGAGCCACAGAAGTTAGAAGCAAAGTATTCAGGCAATCTCAGTCTATTGTTTCGACCCCTAAATCTAACGAAAGAGCAAGTTGACGATCTTACGGCTTTCCTAGAAACTGGTCTGCGTGACCCTAATTTGATTCGTTATGTTCCAGACCGCTTGCCCAGTGGATTGTGCTTTCCTAATAATGACCCAGAGTCTCGAAAGCAGGTAAATTGTGACTGAACTTGGGATTTGTGGAACAGAATATCACGGGTTTGAAGTTTCTAAAGGCCAGAACGTTTAGCTGATGCAATTAGATTTAACAACCGCCCACTGAGTCACAGGTGCAAGGGGTTTCCAACCCTGAAAAGAGCCGATCGCACCAACCCGCTGAATCCCAATTCTAATCAGTTCCCCACCATGCAAAGAATGCCATTGCAAAACCTTAAGTTCACTCTCAATTGTCACCGCATTCACAACTAATCGGCCACCTTCACCTAAAGCATTCCAACAAGTTTCTAGCAAAGCCTCTGCGGTGACACCGCCACCGATGAAAATAGCATTTGGTTGCGGCAAATTTGCGCCCGACAACTCCGATGACTCCGCATCCACTCAATCGCGATCGAACCGCAGCCCGCCCCCACATCCCACAGCAACTCCCCCGGAATCGGCGCTAACGCCGACAGCGTAACGGCTCGAACCTCCCGTTTGGTCAACTGTCCATCGTGGCGATAGGCAGCATCCGGCAAGCCGGAGGTGCGGGGAATCAGCAGAGTTTCGCGATCGGCTGTAACTGCAATGGCGATCGCATTCAAATCAGCTAAATCCGCCGCATTCCAAGCTGCTGCAACTGCTTCGATCCGCCGTTCCGAGTCCGACCCCATCCGCTCGAACACAGTCATCAAACTGCTGCCAAACCCGCGCTGTGTCAACAATTGGGCAACTTTTCCTGGCGTATGTCGATCGGCACTCAACACCAGCAAGCGTGCACCGGGAGAGAAACTAAGGGCGATCGAGGCGATCGGGCGATTTGTTAAGCTAAAAGTCTCAACATCCGCCAGCGCCCAGCCCAAACGCGCGCAAGCAAGACTAAAAGCGGATGCTGCGGGAATCACCATCATTTCCGAAATCGGAATCCGGCGCGACAGGGTGACACCAATCCCGTGACACATCGGATCGCCGCTTGCGAGCACGCAAACAGACTCTCCGCGACGGCTGATGATGCTGTCAACTGTGGTTTGTAGCGGTGAAGCCCAAACTAATTTTTCGCGCGTGTCGTCGGTTGGTAGCATTGCGAGGTGGCGCGCGCCGCCGACAATGATTTTAGATCGATCGAGTAACGAAAGGGCGATCGAACTCAATCCCGAAAGTCCGTCTTCGCCAATTCCCACCACCGAAAGCCATTTGTGCATTGCGCCCTGACTGCTAATTACTACTTATCGATTCTAAAGAATAATATGGGATTTTCATTGACAATCCTTTCTTCTACTTGTCTCATCCCGAGTCTGGCTGCTAATTTGCATGATTCAATGTTTGGGCGATCGCAACTTGCAACCAGATAATCTAATCCAAGTCCATCAAAACCATACTCTAATATTTTGGTGGATGCTTCAGTAGCGTAGCCTTTTTTAATAGCTTTCGGCAACAGCGCATAGACCAACTGCGGCTGCGGTTCCTCAAAAAAATACCACAACCCCACAAATCCAATAACTTCGCGATCGTTCTTTCTCTCGATAAACCACAAGCCGAATTTCTTTTCTCCAAACAGTTGTTCGTTCTGTTCGATCATTTCTTCCACTGGATCTAGCGACCAAATTTGACCGTCGCACAAATATCTCCTGACATAGGAATCGGTAAAAATTGCGTGCAGCTTGTTGAGATCGTTCTCTACAATCGGTGTCAAAATCAATCTATCAGTTTCAAGTATCATTGGACTTCTATTTGTCAACAGTTCGCAAACTTATAAAACCTGATTCACCAAATATCTAGTCTACCATGATATTATATCCGATCGATTAACCATACAGTGCGATCTAGAAGCTCGCACTAGACAATATCGAAATTTTAATATATTTTATCGAACCCTATGCCAATTTTGTTTTTGGCATACAGAAATAGATCGATCGCCCTTAGAGGCAAGTAACTTTTGAGGAAAGTGCGATCGAAAGAACAATGAGAGACTGGCATCAGTTTTATCGAAAACAAAAAATAATCACCGTCGGCTACGGAACCTCAGTTGCGCTGGTACTGGTAGCAATTGGTTGTACCGCGTGGGATGCGATCGTGGTGACGGCAGGCATCTTTAAAACCACTCTCGGTATCTTTAAAACAACTCCTTGTCTGGCTTACAAATTTGAAGACGTTAACCCTTTAATTGCAGGTAAAAACGTTAAACTAAAAATCGGGGAAGGCAGCGGTTCAGATTGCGGAGTATCAGACTTCGCATTGTTGGTAAAACCAGCAGTTTGGTCATCACAAGATACCAAAGTTATCCAACTTTCCCAAGATGGAACTGTGACGGGAATTGCGCCGGGAAAGTTTACCGTGTTGGCAAAAACAGGACAAAAAACACTCTTGATGTCGGGTGTTGTTTATCCGCCAGATTGGGATGTTCGGATTCAGCCAGAAGTGGCGACAGTGCGCGTGGGCGATCGCATTACCTTTGAAATGATCGCCTCTGATTCAAAAGGCAATTTGCTACCCCCATTAACTTTCGGGCTGCGGACTCCAGATTATCAGGAACCGGGGCCTGGTGCGCCAACCAAGCCTCCGAATTCGCGGCCGTTACTCGATCGCACCTTTCATCATATGGGCGCGCAACCGGGCACGTTTCGGGCGCTGCGCCCCGGAAAGATTGCGATTACGGGTAAAATGGGCGATCGGATAAAATCAGCCCAATTAACTATCAAATAAAACAACAAGTTTTGTTGCTTTTTTATGAATGTAGGCGACCGCATAATTTTGACAGTTGCTGCTTATACACCAATACGGTTTACTTAGAATAGTCCGAAGAGAGGAACGAAGCAATCTCCGTATCTATTTATCATAGGGTTTTACCCTCAGGGCGGTCTTAAGTAAACGGTATTAGATTATAAGCTGTCTAGCCTGTGACATACTTCCACGTCAAGCCTCGTGGTGCTATGACGTGGGCATCTTTGCAGCCCGATGAAGGGTATACAAAATTTCCTTCGCGGTACTATCATCTATATTTCCTACTACAGAAAGATTCCCGCTACGGCGTTTTATCCTTGGGAAAATGCCCAACCCAAGTTTCTTTAAATTAATCGCGGCGTTAACATCGCGATCGACCATTAAAGAATGTTGCTCATCCCAATAGTTTCGCATACCGCAATCGGTGAAAACAATTTCATTCCGATAGCACAAAACCATTGACGTATAAGCAGGTTTTTGCGGAACGACGGCTGACCCAGCTTTTTCGGCTATGTATTCCAGCGTCTTAAAAAACTGACCAAATGCAGCATCCAACCAAGACTTATTAAGTCCTGATTTAGCTGATTGACCGTTCGGGAGGTAATTACCTTCATCGTCTTGCTTAACTTTATTCCGCTTTGTTAAGCCTTTTAAATTCAAATCCTCATGAAAAAAGAATTTAGCTCCAGATTTCACAAGTCTGTGAGCTGTTTTGTAGTGAAAGTCTTGGCGAGAACGCGCTATTTTTTGGTGCTGTCTCGCTTCTTTTTTGGCTAAGAAGCGTCGGCTTTTAGAACCGCGCTTCCGTTTGTTCCGCTTCCTTGAGATCTGGTATAACTTAGCTTGGTTTTTGCGAAGCGGTTTCAACGAAGGTAACTTTGTGCCTGACGACGTTGCTAAATAGACATCTTCATGCAGCACCGCATCCAACCCAATTGAGTTATCCCAGTTTGGGGTAACTTTATCAGGAATAAAGTGGGGTACTGAAGTGTCTTCAAGCATTATCTGGGTAAACCAACCGTCAGTCTTTCTAGTTACACTAATTTGCTTAACAGTGAATCCATCGGGGATTGGGCGGTGCATCCGAACTTTTATGACACCCAACTTCGGCAATCGGATATAAAGCCAATTCTTGCGAACCAACTTAATCCAGTCGTTATTAGCCGTAGAAAAAGTCATCGTCCGGTAATCCGCTTCAGTCTTAAACCGGGGTTTTCCCGATCGCCCACCTTTACTGTCTCCTACGATCAACCGTTCAAAAGCTTTGTCCACTCGCTTAGAGACATCTTGAAGAATAGTTGAATCTACTTGCTTGAAGTCCAGCAATTCACCACTATGAAAGACTTTTATTAAGTCTTTTTTAAGGATGGGTAGTTGTTGTTTTTGGGTGTAGTAGTTGGGCTTTTCGCGAGGCGTAGAGATACTAGCAATCAACGGACAAGCATTTATAGCAGTGCGGTTCATCTCCCACCAATCAAATCGATCGCCTAGCTGTCTATTGTACCAATAGCGACAAATCCTCAACCAATGATTGAGGGTTGACTTTTGACTGGTGTCGGGATAGAACTGATACTGATATGTTACTTTCATTGCGTTGCGACCTTTACGCATTTGCTTGTAATAAAAATACCAGGAAATACTATACAAAGTCAAGTAGTGATTTAATAAGTTATGTCGAGTAACGATGCTTGCAAATAAAGATTTGTTCATCTCGTCATCCACACCTTCATTGCTCGCCAGCATAGCGGGCGAGGACATGAAAATGTGGAATCCTCGATTCACGCGCCTCTCATCCCACACTATATCGCTTCGATTAGTGTGGGGATTCCCGTCTGTTTAGCTAAATTGTAGATTTTGGGGCGGGCTAGAAGCCTACCCCACAAGAGTTTTAAAACCCGGAGAAACCCCCTAACCCCGCTTAGGTCGGGGGGACAAGAGCCTTCTCAAAGTTTCCCTTTCTAAGGGGGATTTAGGGGTATCTGAATTTGAGGTGAAATGTTGAATATTTAATTAGTTAATTCCTACTTCCAACCCAACCACCGCAACAAAGGCACAACCAAATAATGACTGACTCCCAAACAAAGCCCGATCGCACTTCCCAACAAACCAAAAAAGGCGATCTGTCTCCCATTCACTTACACCAACCTTCTTGCTTACCCGTTTCAGGACACTTTAACATATCACCGTTATCTGAAGAAGATGTTGTGTTTATTGGGGATGGTTTTGGTGTAGTCTTAGCTGATTTAACTGGCTTTTTATCTTCGTCAAAATTCTTACCCTTAGCTAAGTTAGACTCTAAAAATAAACTGATAGGAATCCCCCAGTTATTACCTAAATTTGGATTGTTGATCGACTGGCACTTTCGGTCAGTTCTCTCCTTGCCCTCTGCCCCAGGCATCCCATGAATAGCGACTATGCTACCATTCTCATTAAATACTGGCCCACCACTCATCCCGCTCAAAGTTGAATTAGTATATTTAACTCTATAACCATTCTTATAATTATTATCTTTATCCTGAAGGTACAACGAATCATCCTTTTCGGATAATTGATTTATCTCACTTTCCGATGATATTTTTTTTAATATTGTTCCCTTAGTTAATTCATATTGAGGTTGAGGCTGACATTGTTGCCATCCTGATACCAATACAGATATAGATTCAGATAATCCTGTCGATAATTTAGCTGCTGTGTAATTTTGCGATTGAGTGGGCAACTCGATGAGTGCTAGATCAATGTCTCCCAATGTATCTGCAACTAATTGCTCCACTAATTGATCGTAATTTTTATCAGTAATTGTTAGATACACGTTTCCATCGTAACTTTTAATTTCGTACTGATTCTGAGGTTCTGGTGGAATTGCAACAACGTGCTTAGTTGTTAGTACGTAATATTTGTCTTGACTCCTAATGATTACCCCTGAACCATAACCACCGCCAGGTACTGCAATCAAAACAGTGGATTTTGTGGCTATTTCTTCTAATTGATTTTTGAAAATTACAGGTGTCGGCTTGAGCGGAGTGCTGATATTGTGATTAATATTGCTGACAAATTTTCCTAAAATAAAACTTAGCAAAACACAAAAGCCAATAATTAAACAGTATTTTAGTTGGTTAGATTTCATATTGGAGAAGTCGTAATAGGTGGATCATTTGATTAAAAAATAAACTCAATTATAATAATGCGAGAAGGTGCATTTTGAGATATTTTTTTAGATTTGTATAATGACCAAGATATTTGAGAATCATTCCCTGTATGTTTTTCGACCTCGCAATCATTACTGGGGGTTAGTTTAGGAAGAGGTTTCCCCTCTAGCCCTGTGGGAATTTCTTGTTTTATGAAAATGACAAATTCCTTGATTTCGTATTTTAACCAATAATCATCACATTTATCAAATTTTTCTTTTAAATACTTATCATAATATAACTTATAACTTTGATTTTTTTGACCATCATGAGATGAAATTTCTGCTTCCCAACCAATATCTTGAACTAAAGTAAACAAAATATTAGCTATAGGCTGCTGCTTGTCCTTGTTTTGTTCTGTATCTTTTAATTTCTGAATAAGACCGTTAAATAAATTACCCACTTTGACGCGCAAACCAGGTTTTTCTGTCTCTCTTGGCACTGTATCCTGACTATTTTTGTCTGGAGATTTATTATTTTGACTCGCCCCCGTAGCTCCTGTTGTATTTATTTTCCCAAACCGACCCAAAAAGAATAGAAGTAAAAAGATTACCACTACAGCAGGAAGGAAATAAAATAAAATTTTGACCAATAAATCATTATCTTTTAATCTAGATAAAAACTCATTTACTGACGGAGAATTTTTATGCTTTTCGGCCGTAAATGTAACTTGATCCTTCTCTTCAGCAGATTTCTGAGGGTCAGGAGGTAGTGTCTTTTTTGATTGATTAGTTTGAGAATCTGATTGGGCAATATACCCGATGCGTACAAATTCCTGATTTAAAGGCGGTATTTCCTTAAACAGTTTCTTGGTATCTAGCTGGAGATAAAAGTCAATCGGAATTCCCCAACGCAAGGGTTTCATCGAATTAATCTCATCTTCATTTGAGTCTGAACCATCTGCACGCTTATATTGAGATGATGGCCCATCTTCACCTCTGCCATTGATACCTACTACTTCGCCTTGCTCATTCAAGATTGGGCCGCCACTCGTCCCTTCCACAACTTCATTGGTGTATCCAATACTATAATTATCAACTAAAGGTTTAGTCAGTACAGCCTTCACTTGACCCTTTTTCACGACAAACTCCGCAGGACAGGATATGGTAGTCAAAACCAGGTTACAAGGAAACCCACTAACATATATCAAATCTTCATGCTTTAAGGATTGTTTCTTAGCAATTACAGCCACTTCGTAGCGATAAGGGCTATAGAAATATAATAATGCTAAATCCGTTTTATTGAATTTTTGGGGGTGACGACGCGCCTTATGAATTAAACCGTCAGGGGTACGGATATAAAACTCAGGTTTTTTTGCTCTTCCTGTCGATTCCTTGGCTACATGATTAGCCGTCAAGACAAGATATTGATAGACTGACGGGTTGGCTGGTGTCGGCTCCATAGCCATCAAAACTCCAGAGCCACTCTCATTCAAAATTAAACCATTGTTTTTCCACTCTTGTGGGTTAATTGAATAAACTCTCAAGGAAATTAATTTTGCCCTCTCAGGAATCAAATCCTTTGAGAGCCCGTTTTCTGCCTCTGACGTAACACTTGTTACCGCAGTGGTAGCCTTGTCAAAAGACTGAGAAACCTGTGTAGGTGATAGCAATTGACAACCACCTATACAGGCTAAAGCGATAAATCTAACTAAAGTTAACTTCATTTAATCAGGATACCTGATACTTACCGAACGGAACAAACTTCTCGCGCAAAAACCGTTTGCCCTCCAAGCAGGGCATCGACAGAGATATATGTTTTTGTTGCAGCACAACGCCGTTCTCGGAGTGGCAATGGAGTATTATTTTTGTTTGTCAGTGCAAACAATTCTTCTAGCCTTGCCTTGGGGTCGTGCTCTGGTTTCACCGTGTAAAGGAAGTTGAGGCAGTCTTTACCCAGGCGGTCTGTTGTACAAATTACTTTTTGACCGTTCTGAATACCGTGAGTCAGGAACTGACCCCTGTTGCTCAAGTAGCTATTCATTCTGTTAGTGACTTCGTTGCATCGGCGCTCTCGCGTATAACCCACTTGCCCACCAAAATCAGAATCCCACCGGATCAATGCTTTTTCGGGCTTGCCGCTTTCGTTAACGACTGTTGTCCATACGGCATAGTTCATTTTACAGGAGAAAGTGCGGGGTGCTGCTTCAGCCGATTTAGTAAATGCCAAACCAAATGTTGATAGCACCGTAGCCATTGTTAAAATGGCTGAAGCTGTAGTTTTAATTTTCATCGATCAACCTCATAACGTGAACAATTAATTTTTTAGAAAACTTATACTGTATTATTGCAGTTTTCACCACAACTTGTCTACCGATCGGTGATAGTTCTTAACCCAATTTGAATCAAGATGACTAACTATCTGTAAGCTATTGCCCTGGAGGACGACAAAACAACGAGTTTTGGTCACACGTTGCCGAATCTGGGGTTATCGAACCTAGGGTTGGCGAAACTGGGGTTACATTAGTAATCTGTGAACTCTGCTCCCTGAAGTATAGAGAGAGATTGATTCCAACATCGACTAAAACAGCTAGTGCTGCGATTACTGTTGCTATGTGTGCTGCTTTTTCCAAAAAGCTGTTCGTACTATTCATCTCTAGGAAGGCGTGTTCTTAATTGTAAGTATCTTAGCGAAATTTTCCGTGCCAAGCCTGTGGCGCAAACACAAAAAGTCCCTATATCCACTAGCGAAGGCTAGGGTGTCCCTGGCGGACGCTTGAATATATCGTCATCACTAGGTTGGGGAGTAGGTTCAGGTGATTGAATATCCTGTTGTTTTTCTCTCTCCGGTTTCGGAGACTGCGGTGTGGAAAGCAGCCCAAGCACAAAAGCTAAGATCATAACCAAGGGCGTTGCGATCGCAAACCACAACCACATAGGCAGCTTGGATATTCCCCCTCCTCCATTTTGAACCGATGGAATGGTGGAACGTAAAATAGGGGCTACTACCGCAGTAGCCGTAAAACCTCCTGAATTTAAATCGTTTAGCACCTTCTCTGCTGATTGATAGCGACTTTTACAATTATGCTCCACCATCTTTTCCAAAATTTTCTTCAGCTTATTACTAGCATTGAATGAATGAGGCCACACAACCTTCCCTGTAGTAACATCTTTGAGTTTTTCAGGCTCCACTCCTGTCAAAGCTTCCAAAGCAGTCATCCCTAAAGCATAAATATCGCTGCAATATTCTGGGTAGCCTTGAATCTGCTCTAGCGGTGCATAACCTTCAGTATGAATCTGAGTTCCAGGAGAGGTGAGTTTAGTGACTTTCTGCTTAACTGCACCGAAATCTATGAGAACTATCTTGCCATCCCCATTTCTCTTAATGAGATTTTCTGGTTTGATATCCCGGTGAATATTTTGTTGTTGATGAATAAATATCAGGGAATTGAGTACATCCTCTAACAAACTGGCAACTCGATCCTCATTGAGCCTCGTATTGCGATTTAGTTCATCACGAAGGGTACATCCGTCAATGTATTCCTGCGCTAAGTACAACTCTTGACCCTCTGACAAGTATCCTATGTACTTGGGAATCAAATAATTTTTAGGGTTTTCCGTTAAATTCTTTAAAAATTTGGCTTCGCGCTCGAACAACTCCTTTGCCTTGGCAAAAGTTGTAGGGTTATTACTGACAAAGATGAACCGCTTCAGAGCGCATTGCCTACCCGAATCGTGCCAATCTTCGGCTAAGTAAGTTTCGCCAAAATTCCCATTGCCCAAAATATGGATGATTTTGAAACGTCCACCCCCTACTGATTGACCCATCGGTAGAGTTTGCCCTTGTCCTATCATTCTACCCTCCTCCAGAGATCCCGCTCAGCCTGCTCTCCTATAAAGCTTATATTAATCCCTGAATAGAGATATGACAACTCCCTAATCCTAAAATAATTTTCGGTCAGCCGACAGTATAATACGAAATCCGCGTTCGTTACTCCCTCGATCGCTCGGTGATTGAAATCACTTTTGACCTCCAAGTCTAATGTAGCAATGCGCCAGTCATAAGAGTTTGAGGTCGAAGCAAACAAAATTTAGTCTGCGAAGGCGGACTAATAAATAAAGGCTGTATTTAAGCCGGATTTAGTATAAAAAGCTGATATTTGCGTTTATATGTGGTTAAAAATCATAAAAAAATTCCAGCGGACACGCTCTAAATTGCCTACCGCCATCCCAACCACCGCAACAAAGGCACAACTAAATAATGACTAACTCCCAAACAAAACCCGATCGCACTTCCCAACAAACCAAAAAATGCAATTGAACTCCCAATCTGCAACCAGCCGAAGGGATAACCAGACGAAAGATCCAAAATTCCTAAAAAACTCCCTGGAAAAATGCTCAAAGCATTCAAAAATAGAAACATTCCCGTCGAACAAGCAGCCACCACCAAAGCGTGCGCTAATTGGTGACTCCGCAAACCCATGCCGATCGTTAAAGTGGCGATCGCAAATGCCCCCAAAATAATCCCCTGCACGCCGCTAAAAGCAGTCGCTTCCATCCAGCACAAACTCGCCAACAAATAGCCCTGAGCACCCATCAATCCCGACAGCCAATACTGTTTTTGCTGGCGAAAACTCCCCGCATCCGTCAAACCTATCGCAGTACCCCAGCCCGCAAAAGCAAACAAGAGCACTTCCGGGCCGACATTAAAACTCATATAAGGAATTAATTGGTGCAAACCTTCATTCAAAAAACTCGCAAATTCCGGGCCAATAGGCGAAGCATAGGCCAAAACCAAACCGCCGATCGCCCCTGCGGATCCACCAACCCCACCGAGCACCATTTCCCAGCCCGTATCTAGAGAAGCTACTACAATTTGGGCGATCGCGCCGAACACCAAAACCGTCAAACTTGCCGTTTTTTGCGCCGTCGCCACCACTACTTGCCGGCAAAATTCCACAATAGCTTGACTGACTGGGGCTAACGCAATTTTGCCCTTACTCTTAGCATAAATATCCTGCAAACGCGATCGAACATCCGCAGCCGAAGCCGGACGCTGCTGTATATTCGATCGCACCATATCATCCAACAAATTCGCAAAAGCCGGACTCACAGACACAATGTGGCGCCAGCGCAACTCCCCCGTCATCGGATCTTCAATTTCCGCCGGATACTTCCCCGTCAGCAAATGAATGCAAGTCCGCCCGAGGGCATAAAAATCCGTCGCCGGGACAACTTGGCCCCCAACAATTTGTTCCGGCGGGCTGTACCCAGGCGAAATCAACCGCGTCGAAGAAGCAGAATCTTTCCCCATTGGTTCGACACCGCCCATTTGTTTAACTCCCCCAAAGTCGATCGTCACCAATTGCAAACCGCCCAAACCCTTGCTCAGCAACACTTGGGGCGACTCCGGGTCTCGCAGCATCAAATTGGAGGGTTTAATGTCGCGGTGAATAATCTGACACCGATGCAACTCCTCTAAAATTTGCACAGCTTGACTCAGCCAGCTAAACACCCATTCCTGCGGACATCCCTGAGGGTGATCTTCAAGAATTTCTTCTAAAGTTTTGCCGTGAATCTTTTCCATTACCAAACAAGGTAAGCGCCTCCCTGTGGCATTTCCATCCCCGCCTCCCAAATTTTGGGTTTGGACGTGAAAATAACCGTCCGGCTCGACTCTTGGAACGCCGGGGTGCCGCAAAATTGCCAAAACCCAAGCTTCCTGCTCGAACAGTTTTAGCGCTTTCGGAGAAGTTTCGAGCAACAATTTGAGGACGCGCTCGGTTTGAGTTTCTGCGTCCCAAACTGTGTAGATAGCTGCAAAACCCCCGGTACCGAGCCCTTGTAGAGGTATGTAGCGATTTTTTAGCCGCAGCGGAGTCCCGCAACTCTGACAAAAATTGTTGCCCCAAGTCTGAGGGTAAGGCCTTGGGCAATCTGGATTGATGCAGTGGACGGCTTGTGAAGGGGGGTGAGGCACAACCAGAGTAAAGATGGGGCTAGATATCCATAGTAGACTTACGTGCAGCTAACGCAGAAACCCGGTTTGCCGCACAAGTCCTGTCCATATTATGTGCTATGCTGCCGACTTTTAGGTACGTTGTTGGGCTTCAGCCCTCTTTACATATATTAGAAGAGGGCTGAAGCCCAACAACGTACCTTTGGAGTTCTATAAGTATTTATAACTAATTTTTTCCTACCCCCAACCCAAAATTTAATATCTAAAATTTAATCGATCTCCACCATGATTTAAGTATTTATGACTAATTTTTTCTCCTTCTCCAATCTAAAATCTAAAATTTAAAATCTAAAATCTCATCGATCCCCAACCCTTAGCCCTGCATCCTTCGCCACTTTTGTTTGATAAGATATGTTACATAAAATTTCCTAATGTAAAGCTAAATAAACAATACTTATGATGATTAAAAGAATATTAAAATTGTAACGCGCCACTTTATTGATATATTTCTAAGAGCCTGCGATCGGGCAAAAAAATTAAGCGAATACTAGGAAGCGAGATATGGCTTACGCGCAAACCCAAACTCAATCAAAGGCTGGGTATAAAGCCGGAGTTCAAGACTATAAACTAACGTATTACACACCGGACTACACGCCGAAAGATACAGATATTTTGGCAGCATTCCGCGTCACACCTCAGCCAGGAGTTCCCCCAGAAGAAGCTGGAGCTGCTGTGGCTGCTGAATCTTCCACCGGTACATGGACAACTGTGTGGACTGACCTCCTGACCGACCTCGACCGCTACAAAGGTCGCTGCTACGACATCGAGCCAGTTCCCGGTGAAGACAACCAATACATCTGCTTCATCGCTTATCCTTTGGATTTGTTTGAAGAAGGTTCCGTCACCAACTTGCTGACCTCTTTGGTTGGTAACGTTTTCGGTTTCAAAGCTCTGCGTGCTCTGCGGTTAGAAGACTTGCGGATTCCCATTGCTTACCTGAAAACATTCCAAGGCCCTCCTCACGGTATTACCGTTGAGCGCGACAAATTGAACAAGTACGGCCGTCCTTTGCTGGGTTGTACAATTAAGCCCAAATTGGGTCTGTCTGCTAAGAACTACGGCCGCGCCGTTTACGAAGTTCTACGCGGCGGTTTGGACTTCACCAAAGACGACGAAAACATCAACTCGCAACCGTTCATGCGTTGGCGCGATCGTTTCTTGTTCGTTCAAGAAGCTATTGAAAAAGCTCAAGCAGAAACCGGCGAAGTCAAGGGTCACTACTTAAACGTAACCGCCCCTACCTTTGAAGAAATGATGGAACGGGCTGAGTTCGCCAAAGAAATCAAAACCCCCATCATCATGCACGACTACCTCACCGGTGGTTTCACTGCAAACACCAGCTTGGCCAAATGGTGCCGTCGCAACGGTATTCTGTTGCACATTCACCGCGCCATGCACGCCGTGATCGATCGTCAAAAGAACCACGGTATCCACTTCCGCGTGCTTGCCAAGTGCTTGCGGATGTCCGGCGGCGACCACCTGCACTCCGGTACAGTTGTGGGCAAACTCGAAGGCGAAAAAGGCATCACGATGGGCTTCGTAGACTTGATGCGCGAAGACCACATCGAAGAAGACCGCAGCCGCGGTATTTACTTCACCCAAGATTGGGCCTCCATGCCTGGTGTCATGCCAGTTGCTTCCGGTGGTATCCACATCTGGCACATGCCAGCCTTGGTTGAAATCTTCGGCGACGACTCCTGCTTGCAGTTCGGCGGCGGCACCTTGGGCCACCCTTGGGGTAACGCACCTGGTGCAGCAGCTAACCGCGTTGCATTGGAAGCTTGCGTTCAAGCTCGTAACGAAGGCCGCAACTTGATGCGCGAAGGCGGAGACATCATTCGCGAAGCTTGCAAATGGAGCCCTGAATTGGCTGTTGCTTGCGAACTCTGGAAAGAAATCAAGTTTGAGTTCGAGGCAATGGATACCGTTTGATGATTTTTGGTTAGAGATTTTAAGTTTTAGGTCGCAAACTTGCTGTTAAGTCTTTATCTTTGAAGAAGATTTACAAGTAAGTTTGCATCCAAAATCTAAAATTCAAAACCTAAAATTTGAGGGAGCTGGGGTCAAATGGATCTCAAACAAGTTGCGAAAGACACCGCTAAGGTGCTGGCAAGTTACCTAACCTATCAATCCGTGCGGATTGTTGTAGCTCAGTTGAGCGAAACCAATCCTCCTCTGGCAATCTGGCTGAATGACTTTTCCACCAAGGGCAAAATCCAAGATGGAGAAGCTTACATTGAGGAACTGCTGAGGGAAAATCAAGATTTAGGATTTCGGATCATGACGGTGCGAGAATATCTGGCGCACGATGTGACGGAATTTTTGCCAGAAATGGTTTGTACTGGCATTCAACAGGCGAATATGGAACACAGACGCCAGCATTTGGAGCGAATTACGCAGCTTAATTGGTCTGTGGCTAGCAGCAATCCTGAAACATCCTCAATAGATTCTGAACCGAATCTGGATAATTTGTCGAGTTAATCGATCGCACTTGGCGAATCGAACACACACCTTAGAGATACAAAAAATGAAGACTTTACCTAAAGAGCGTCGTTACGAAACTCTGTCATATTTGCCCCCGCTGACAGACGCCCAAATTGCCAAGCAACTGCAATACATCTTGGATCAAGGCTACATTCCCGGCGTAGAATTCAACGAAACCTCTGCCGCTGAAATGCGCTACTGGACATTGTGGAAGTTGCCTTTGTTTGGTGCTCGCAGCGTCCAAGAAATCATGACTGAAGTTCAAGCTTGCCGCTCTGAAAACCCCACCTGCTACATCCGCGTCATGGGTTTTGACAACGTGAAGCAGTGCCAAGTGCTGAGCTTCATCGTGCACAAGCCTAACACCAGAGGCTACTAAGCTTTAACAACTCTATTTTGTAGAGAAAAAGCTAGCTAAAAATTGAGGCGTGGGAATTCTCCCCGCCTCATTTTTTTGTGCAGAAGACTCGGCGGTTGAAACCGCCTCTGTACATATAAAAGCTGCTTCCGCCGTTTCAAGATTGGATTGTTAGAGCTTGCAAATAGCTTTGAACACTTGCAGCAACACAACTGAAGATTCTGGTTCCATCAGATTTAGCAAAGGCATTAACTGATAGGTGGGCGGATTTCCACGACGGATATTGACAAACTGATATTCCATTCCATTGGTTGTCAAACCCCAGATTGCGTCTTGATATTTTAAATTTTGATAAGCATAGGTAAGCAATTGGGATAAACCCATAAATGCGTTGATTCCTGAATTTTTAGTTTCAATCACTAAAACCCAAAAAGATGTTTCACTTCTTAATGATTTTAATTTATTGACTGCCAAAATATCAAACCGCCCTTTAATGATTATGTCTTCATCTTCAATGCTAATTTCGGCAATGTCTTGTTCTAGACTAATTTTAATAGGTGGGCGGTAGAAGCCAGCTAATCGCATTAAGGGAAAAGTAGTCAGAGCTTGTACCAATCCTTCAGAAACGCGATCGGTAGAGATGTAGTCATCGAAGTCATCCCGGATTTGTATAAGTTCCTGCTGTTCGTGTTCTGTTATATCTTCAAGGGATAACAGCGAGGTAAATGAGCTGTTGTAGTGCTTTTGTAAGCCGAAAAGACGGTGGACTTCTCCTAATGTTAAGTTTTTGGCATTAATAACTGTCATAATCTTCAAACAAATTAAGTCTCTATTGTAATTATAACATATGCACAAAACTAGGTTTGTAGTAAGGACTTCAGTCCTTAAAACCGAGGCTGAAAGGACTAAAGTCCTCACTACGAACTTGAAAGGACTAAAGTCCTCACTACGAACCTAATCTATCTGCTCCACTACAACTCCATCAACTATTTCATAACCCCAGCTAGAATTTCTGGCTGCAAGTTGTTTAGCCATGTCGTATTCGCCCAAAATACAAAGCTCTATTAACTGCTGAAAACCTGAATTTTTCTCGCGCTGCAATCTTTCCTGACGCAGCTTTTCTCTTTCTGGATTAGAAGGATTTGGGCGCTCACTTCCCAGCGGATTGATATCGCTAATTCGTTTCATTTTAGCCTCATTAAAAAGGGATAGATTCTACAATTTCACCGTCAAAAATTTCATAGCCCCATTCTGGATTAGCAGCAATTTGTTTTTCAACTATACTTCGACCGAGAGAAGTTTGGTAAGCTTTTTGCAAAAACGAAATACTCGGGATTTCGTCTGTAGTTGGTGGCTGTTGTTGTTCGATTTTTGGCGGTTCAGGAATTGGTTCAGATGTGGATGGATTAAGGGCAAATTGCGGCGCGATCGCCCCTAATTTATTCATCACACTTTCTTTGGTAATTTGCGGTCTTTCGTTGAAGGAAGACGGTAAATATGCGGTTTCTACCCCTTGGTTTTTGGCTTTGAGCGCATCATCCGCAAGGCGATCGCACTTTCGCAAAAAACCCTCCCACAAATCCTTCCCCAAAACCGGGTTTCTCAAATCAGCACGAGCTTTAGATACCGCTGCTTCCAGCGGTTCGCCCTTGTGCACGTAATACTGAATTCGCTCCTCCTCAAACGCCGGATAAGGCACTTCCGGCTCAATTTCCCACTCCCGCTTAACTTTCTGACTTTCTCCTAAAGGAATTCCCGCGATAAACTCGTCCCAAAAAGTCGAAGTTAAGCCCTTTGTCATGCTATCAATAATTTTAAAAGCCCATCCCGAAGGATTGCCAAACCATAAGTTATGCTGTCTGGCATATTCTTCTAAAGCTCGCTGAAAGTTATGCAGTTCTTCTTGGGAATTCCAAGGCCCGCTAAATCGATAATTTGGATTGACTGCAACCGCTATTTGCTGCCGCGGTTGCCCGAAAAACTTGTCAGTTTTAACCGCACGCTCTGGGGTGTAAGTTTCGGCAAATATTTCTAGAGGAAGATTGTTGTTTTCGCGGCTTGTTTGTGTTATGCTATCGCCGGAAGTAGGTGTCAACAAGTTATTAAATTTTTCCTCGAAGGCGTCAATATCCGCCCAGAGTTCGAGAGTGTCGGTGTTGGGATTTGTGGATTTTGCTTTCAGGAGCGATCGCACTTTCAGCAGCCGTATCGCTAATTCCTGTTCTTCGCGATTTAAACCAGTAGCTTTTTCAATTTCGCTGCTGTTAGTTTTCACCCATTCGCCCGAGTTAGACTGTTGTGTTTGCCATTGCAACAATTGGCACAGAAAAATGCTAGCAGTGACTCCGCCAGTAATTTTGCCTAGTGTCGGATAGTAGATGGCGGGATTTCCGAGATTTCCTAAAAATATTCCTATTTTCATGTTTGATATTCCTAATTCCCTTAAATTGTAGGGTGCGCCATCAGCACCTTACCCTTAAATTGTAGGGTGCGGCATCAGCGCCGAGATCTCCACTAAAGTAGCATCAAAAAACTTAAGATTTTCTTTAAGCTTCTGTCTATTCCTGACTGAATGGAGTTTCTAGAGGAAAGACGGGGATCGCTTGTGCGATCGCCTGATTGACAGAACCGAGTTAAACGTAATAATAAATTATTTACTGTACATTTCCCCCCAAAATGAATCCAGAACGTCAAGAGGCTTATTTGAACTTGATCGAGCGAGTGCTTACCTGTCCCAACGGTCAAGAACCAGAGGTTTTAAGTTCCTGTTCCGATTTAATAGATGCGGGATTTGTGCAGATGCTAATCCAGATATCAGCTTCAATGGCCCGGGAAGGTGACGAAGATACTGCTAATTTTTTAGTGCAACTTGCTCGCTTGCTGGGGAAATCTTTGGGTTTGTCACCGGATGTCGTACCCGCTAGCTACAGCCGCGCACAGTGATAGATAAAAGTACGCGCAGCGTAGCTATCTCTACGCAATCCCTTCGTTGTATCATGTTTTGGGAAATCGGGGAATCTTAACTCCATCGATACCTTTACAACTGATATTCAAGAGGCTCGCAAAAATCATTTACCCCAGTTTTAAATACATAAATAATCACCGATGTTACCAAAATCTGCGGGCAAGTTTTGGCAGCAACTAAATCTCTAAAAGCAGCATTCAATTGTCCGTTTATCAACTCTTCTTTTACCTCAGATTTGCAAATAGCAACGCGGCATCTTTTTGCCAATCCATCCAACCAGTTTTCAGAGATATTCGGTTCTTGTCCAGCTTGAATTGCTAGAGAAATAGCTGCATCTTCGATGTTGCCTTCACAATCTTCGATTTCGTCTAGGGCTTTGAGGGCTGCGGGATATTCCGCTAATTGCGATCGAAATTGGGCAATTTCTTGTGAGGTAATAATCACCATAAGATTTTCTTGTGTTTTCGGCTCGCGGATATGTTTAGCAGTTAAAGTTGGTATTATAGCATTTTTTGGTTGAGGTTGGGATTGCGCGATCGAACTTAATTACATTTGCAATTAATTGTTGCCACTTCGCAATAGCCCGCCTGGAGGTTAAATCCTCATCTAAAAGCAGAAGTCAGGGCGATGAAGCCTGATGTTAAAATTGATTAGTTTCCTCTGTAATTGCGAAGTTTGTGAATTAATCGCAGACTTTAGCTGATAAATATGTCATTGACAAAAGAGTGACTGAATATCAAGACTGCAACCACTTCATAAACTTATCCGTCGCAGTGCCGATAGACTCTCCCACCTGTTTCTTCAAACGCCACCGCCCAAAAGCTTGTTCGTAATCTTCCCCTTCAGTTTGATAAACATTCCAAGCATTCAGCGACAATCCCAATCCCCAGGTTAGTAAAATGAAGAGTGACCAAGAAAGCTCGTGGGATCCTGCTAGATTAAACAAAACTAAAAAAGTATTGACAATGCCGTATTTTGTCAAGTTTTTTCGCAATTTGCCGCGACGGTAAGAGTTAAAAACCAGCTTTTCCTGAAATTCACCTCTAGTGGCTAACCATTGCTGTTCCGCCGCCACGATATCCTGTTCGGAAATGCCTAATTCCGCCCCAATCTCGAAAAGCTGCACTCGGGAAAGTTCGCCGTCATCTTGTCGCCGTGCGATCGCAAGCTGTAAAATACCTTGGGCATCCTCAGCACCGTAAATTTGATTTATTTGACTGTCATTGGTCGCCATATAATAAGTTTCCTATAATTCCTGATATCCTTTCTATGATAGAGACAAGCGCTGTTAAACGGTAGGTGGTGCCATTGGCGGATTTCAACACCCGGAAACTGCCGAAAGTCGATCGAACGGGCAAGATGCCCATTCCACAAGATAATTGATTAGTTGTGGAACAGGCATCTTGCCTGTTGCTGCTGTATTGTGGAACAGGCATCTTGCCTGTTGCTGCTGTATTGTGGAACAGGCATCTTGCCTGTTGCTGCTTTGCTGCTGTATTGTGGAACAGGCATCTTGCCTGTTGCTGCTGTATTGTGGAACAGGCATCTTGCCTGTTGCTGCTGTATTGTGGAAAATATCAATTCTAACCCAAAGTATACATCCAGCCATCCCGGGCGCAAATCCTCACAAGCCCATCCCAAACAACAGGTGTCGCCTCAAACGATAAACCCGGCTTAAATCTACCCGATTCTTTTACCTTCAAACGGTAAAACTCGCCCTTAGCATTTTTCAAAGCATTCTTATCCCCCGACTTCGCTCGTTCCCACTTCAACTCAAACAAATAAACACCATTATATCCCGCACTAATTAGTTTATTGCCATCAGTAAATATCGGAGTAGAAATCGAAGAACCAATCTCCTTTTTAAACACGATTACCGGAGTATCGTAAGACTGATTTCGCCAAGGTACAGCATTCTTTTTACCTGTAATCGTATCTTGGGAACCGATGTACAAATTGCCATCGATCGCATTTGTGGCAAATAGCGCTGGAAATCCCCCAGGATTGTACTCATCATTCAACGCCACCGAACCGATTATTCCGCCTTCCCAGCCTGAAAGTCGGCGATTTCCGGTTGGCAAAAACCATTCGACGCTGGCATTCGGTTCTTTGTTCGGATTTAGTTTGAGGACTCCGCCGTTACCTGCAATGTATTGTTTTTCGATCGCACAAAACAGTTTCCCCGATTTAGATATTACAGCACTTCCATCAATATCTGAACCAGTATAGAAATCCCATACTATCTTTTTTGTTTTAATACTTATCCCATAAATATGTCCAGAACCCGCAGCTATAAACAGTCTATCTTTGAGCCGAGAAGGTGATGATTCTGCTACCAAGTTACCGCCGTGCTTGCTGATATCTCCTGGCGCATAAAGCTGTACTTCCGACAAGATCTGCGGTTGCTTAATTCCTTGTTTAACTTTAGCTTTGCTGGCAGAACTATTGATAAAATAGCCGATCGCATTTTCCCCCGCATTGAACAACAGGCCATCGCCCAGATACAAAGCACTGCTATCGTTATCCTGACTGTAGCTGGGCGTTCTCCGGATGTCCAACTTCCACAGTTCCTTACCGGTTCTAAAAGATATTGCCCTAAAACTCGGGACAAGATTTTTGCCACCACCGCCACTGCGGCTGCCTTGCAAAATCACAATTCTGTTTTCGGCGTTGGCTGTTTTGTCGATATAAATTGTTGAACTTCCTTTAATTATATCATCAAATTCATAGCGCCAAACTTCTTTATTTGTCGCCATGTCTATTTTGTGCAAATAGTGGTCAAAAGCACCTATAATTAAATAAGTTTTATCCCGATCTCTGGTAATTGTTGGCTGTCCAGTCCAACCGGCACCACTCCAAACTTGAGATTGCCTTCCCAAAAAAGTCCGGCCGCTTCCTAGCTCAAATTTCTTGATTAACTTCAAGCCTTTGGGGACACCTCTACCGTAAAACCTGCGCTGGTCATTTCCCAAAAAAGTCGGTACGAATAATTCTACTTCTTGAACTAATTTTTTTGCCTGTTTTTTGGAGTCACTATTGCTTTTTAATAGAGGCTTGTTAGATGGTTCTGCTTTTTCAGATGGTTCGGATTGGCACTGTTTGAGAATGACAGGAGGAACTACAACACTCAACAAAAAATGTCCGAGCCGTTGATTGAAATTTCGACGAGATGATAAACTCATTTTATATCGAGATAATCAGTAATAATATTAAAACATGATTGTCGCCAAAACTTAACTAAAACATCTCACGCTAAACTGCTAAATAACTGACAAACTTACTCAGCACAAGTTAAATTATCTTTGATTATGGTCAACCGTCTTGCTCAATCCCAAAGCCTTTACCTGCGGAAACACGCCGAAAACCCGATCGACTGGTGGCCCTGGTGCGACGAAGCCTTAGAAACGGCCCTGGGCCAAAATAAACCGATTTTTTTGTCAATTGGCTACTCTAGTTGCCACTGGTGTACAGTGATGGAAGGAGAAGCATTTTCCGATCGCGCGATCGCCGAATACATGAATTCGCAGTTTGTACCGATAAAAGTCGATCGCGAAGAACGCCCGGACATCGACAGCATATATATGCAAGCCTTGCAAATGATGACGGGCCAAGGCGGTTGGCCTCTCAACGTTTTTCTCACTCCCGACGAGCGAGTTCCCTTCTACGGTGGCACTTATTTCCCCGTAACTCCGCGCTACGGACGCCCCGGATTTTTAGAAGTGTTGCAATCTATTCGCCGCTTTTACGACACAGAAAAGCGCAAATTGCAAGCCTTCAAAGGAGAAATTTTAGACAACCTCCACCAGTCGGCGCTGCTGTCAGTAACAACCGCAGAATTAAATCACGAAATATTCCAAAAAGGCTTAGAACTCAACACCGGAATTATTGCCCGGAGTAACCCCGGGCCGAGTTTTCCAATGATGCCCTATGCTGATTTAGCACTGCGGGGAACGCGCTTTAATTTTGATGCAAAATATGACAGCAAACAAGTCTGCACTCAGCGCGGCTTAGACTTAGCCTTGGGCGGCATTTACGACCACGTAGCGGGGGGATTTCACCGCTACACGGTTGACGCAACTTGGACTGTGCCGCACTTTGAAAAAATGCTCTACGATAACGGTCAAATTGTTGAGTATTTAGCGAATTTGTGGAGTGCGGGAATTGAAGAGCCAGCTTTTGAAAGTGCGATCGCGCGGACAGTAGAATGGTTGAAGCGAGAAATGACTGCGCCGACTGGCTATTTCTACGCAGCACAGGATGCTGACAGTTTTAACACTTCAGAGGAAGTTGAGCCGGAAGAAGGAGCGTTTTATGTTTGGACTTACACCGAACTACAAACGCTGTTAACTGTCGAGGAATTTGCTGAAGTTCAAGAACAGTTTGATATTAGTCGCAGTGGCAATTTTGAAGGCAAAAATGTATTGCAGCGCCGACATCCGGGAAAATTCAATGCAACGGCAGAAACGGCTTTAGCTAAACTTTTTGCTCTGCGCTACGGCGGCCATCCAGATACTGTGCAAACCTTTCCGCCAGCCCGCAACAATCAAGAAGCGAAAAACGACAGTTGGCCGGGGAGAATTCCCGCAGTTACTGACACGAAAATGATTGCGGCTTGGAATAGCTTAATGATTTCGGGTTTGGCGCGGGCGGCGGCTGTTTTTGGGAATTTTGAGTATTTGGAATTGGCTGTGAAAGCTGCTAATTTTATTTTAGACAATCAGTGGATTGACGGGCGGTTTCAGCGACTGAATTATGACGGACAATCGGCGGTGGCGGCGCAGTCGGAAGATTATGCTTTGTTTGTGAAAGCTTTGTTGGATTTGCATCAAGCGAGTTTGATGTTAGGAAACGGGGAATCTGTACAGCAATTGCCGAATTCTCAGTTTTGGTTGGAGAAAGCTGTGCGGGTGCAAGATGAGTTTGATGAGTTTTTGTGGAGCTTGGAATTGGGCGGGTATTACAATACTGCTAAGGATGCTAGCGGGGATTTGTTGGTGCGGGAACGCAGTTATACTGACAATGCTACTCCGGCGGCTAATGGAGTTGCGATCGCCTCTTTGGTTCGCTTGGCGCTGCTGGGTCAAAATTTAGAATATCTCGATCGCGCCCAACAAGCTTTGCAAGCTTTCAGCAGTATTGTCCGAGATAGTCCCCAAGCTTGTCCGAGTCTACTTTCGGCTTTAGATTGGTACCAGCATTCTACCCTAATTCGCACGTCGCCAGACCAGATTTCTGGATTGATTTCGCGGTATTATCCGACTGCTGTCTGTCAGATTGAGGCTGATTTACCTGAAGGTGTTATCGGGTTAGTTTGTGAGTGTTTGACTTGCAAAGAACCTGCGAAAAGCCAAGAGATGCTGTTAGCAGAAATTCTGCACAGTCAAACGCGAGTATAGAAGGAGAAGGACTTCAGTCCTTACTACAAACTTTTAGGGAAAAAGAAGGACTGAAGTCCTTACTACAAACCTTTAGAGGAGAAGGACTTCAGTCCTTAGTACAAACCTTTTAAGAAAAAGAAGGACTGAAGTCCTTACTACAAACCTTTAGAGAAAAAGAAGGACTAAAGTCCTTACTACAAACTGGTTCGTAATAAGGACTTTAGTCCTTTCAATGTTAGGTCTCAATTCGCCCAAATTTTGACTAAATATTCTATCGTCACCTCGACAGCATGGGCGATTAACACCTGCAATTGACATCAGCCCGGACGTGCGATCGCCTTCGGCGGTAAAAATTGTGTAGAAAAAAAACTTGACATCAGCCGACGATAGAAAGTAAAAATAAATAACAGCAATCACCAAAATGAGGCTTTATGTTTGATTCGCGATCGGTGAGCGACAAGTATGACATTGATAAATTGCTATCTCGTACAACAATTTTGGCTAAAAGACATCCGGTAAAATACGGAGAATAGATGTTTTTTTTGAACCTTGTTCAGCAATCTAAAATTCACAATTCTGCAATCTAAAATCTAAAATCTAAAATCTAAAATGGCAACAGCTATTCTCGACCTGGAAATCTCCCAACTACCGCCAGAAATAGCGGTTGAGGAGCGTTACAGCAAAGCCTTGGTTTTAATTAGACTGCACGGAAAACCGATCGGTCAAGCGACTTTACCCGCAGTCGGAGGTCGCATAGACGGCTCCCAATTGCGGGAAACACTGATGAATGCTGTGGGCGATAACCTGTGGAAAAATTGGCTCTACGAGACCCTGGAATGGGACGAACGCGGGCCAGTACAGGCAATGCCCACAGCCACTGTAGCGGTTTGCACGCGCGATCGCCCGGAAGATTTGCAGCGCTGTCTCGACGCGTTGATGCGGCTGCCCGACGACGGTCAGGAATACTTAGTAATTGACAATTGTCCCGCCACGGAGGCTACGAGGGAACTGGTCGAAAATTACCCAAAAGTCCGCTACGTGCGGGAAGACGTGGCGGGGTCTAGCACTGCCCGCAACCGCGCTGTGCTGGAAGCTAAGGGGGAAGTTATCGCCCTGACAGATGACGATGCAGTACCAGATCCGAACTGGTTGCGATCGCTCTTGCACAATTTCGGCGATCCGCGAGTTATGTGTGTCACCGGGTTGGTAATGCCTTTGGAACTCGAAACTGAAGCTCAAGAATGGTTCGAGCGTTACAGCCCCCACGGACGTGGATTTCAGCGAGTCATCTTCGACGGGGCGTACTGCAACCCGCTGATTGTAGCTCCTATAGGCGTTTCGGCGAGTATGGCTTTGCGGAAGAGCGCGATCGACTGCGTAGGTCTATTTGACGAAGCTTTGGGTGTGGGGACGCCTGCAAAATGCGGGGAAGATCACGAACTTTATGTCCGCATCCTGACTGCGGGCTATCGCATTATCTACGAACCGAGGGCTCTAAGCTGGCATCGTCACCGGCGCGATTGGGAAGATTTGCGCAAAACGATGTACTGCTACGGAATTGGAGTCTACGCTTTCTGGACGCGCACTTTGGTGAAAAATCGGGAGTTTAGCATACCGCTGTTAGCCTGGGGATGGCTGCGCTACAAACAACTGCCTGAGTTGATTGCTTCTTTGCGAAACAAACCGGACTCTATCCCAAAAGACTTGCTCTTAGCTCAACTTCGCGGCTGCATCGGCGGCCCGATGGCTTATTTTGCTTCTCGCAAACGGTTGCAAGAAATTAAAGGGAAGTCAGTAGTTAGTAGTTAGTAGTCAGTAGTCATTAGTCATTAGTCATTGGTCATTAGTCATTAGTCATTAGTCATTAGTCATTAGTCATAGTGCTGTCCCCGCTCGCGAACGTTATTAGCGCGAGCGTCCCCGCTCGCGAACGTTATTAGCTGAGATTCTTCCATCTTCCATCTTCCATCTTCCATCTTCCATCTTCCATCTTCCATCTTCCATCTTCCATCTTCCATCTTCCATCTTCCATCTTCCATCTTCCATTCCATCTTCCATCTTCCATCTTCCAATTCCTATTACCAATTACCAATTATGAACAGGGAAAATCTCACTGTTAGCGTAATTATTCCCAGTCACAACCGCAGTTATTCGCTGCGGCGCGCTCTCGATGCCCTGCACTCGCAGACTTATCCGATCGACCTCATCGAAGTGACGGTAGTTGCAGATAGCTGCATTGACGATACTTTGGCAATGCTCAAAGACTACCAAGCTCCGTTTAAAATACAGGTTATTGAAGCAAAGTGTCGGGCTGCTTCGATCGCCCGGAATACCGGAGCAGCCTCCGCTACCGGAAAACTGCTGATATTTATAGACGACGATATCGAACCAACTCCGCCTTTAGTCGAAAGTCATGTACGCATTCACCAACAGCGTCCGGGCTGCGCGGTAATCGGCCCTTATCCTCCTAAATTGCAGGGAGGGACTAGATTCTTTGACGTAACAGTGCGGGCTTGGTGGGAAGAAAAATTTTATGAGATGAGCCAGCCTGCTCACCGTCACACTTATCAAGACTTGCTCACCGGCAACCTTTCTCTGGATGCAGAACTGTTTGCTAGCACCGGAGGCTTCGATTCAGGCTTCGGCCAAGGCACTGCCCATGAAGATTACGAGTTCGGCTTACGCTTGCTCAAAGCAAATATACCTTTTGCTGTGGCAGCGGATGCAGTCGGGTATCACTACGAACACGAAACTAACAACCTCGATCGCTCTTTTCGGCGCGCGCGTGCGGAAGGCCGCTCCGATGTCTTGCTGGGTCAGAGGCACCCAGAACTCAGACCTACTCTGCACGTAGGGGATTACGAAACTCCTTACTCTCTGGTCGATCGGATTTTGGTCGCCCTGGTTTTTTACTGGCCGGCAGCCCTAGATTTGCTGGTGTTGGGACTGAGACGATCGCTAGATTTACTAGAAGCTGTCCGGATGCGCGGTACTTGGCGGTGGCTGAACACTAAATTGCGCGGTTACTGGTACTTCCGTGGTGTGGTAGACGAATTGAAAACTCGATCGGGCATTTCTAGTTTTCTGCAAGAAGGCCCGGCCCGCGCGGATTTGGCAGAAAACGAAATAGAAATCGATTTGCAGCAAGGTTTGGAAGCAGCAGAACAAAGGATTGATGCCGAAAGACCTGCCGGTATTTACCTTTACTACGGCCAACTGACAATCGGTCATATCCCTCCCGAAGTTGGCGCCGAACCTTTACGGGGAGTTCACCTGCGAACGATTCTGGCGCTGCACTTAGCCGAACCGCTGGCGAGAGCGATGGCGGTTAACGGTATGCCACACAGTTCTGAGTCGATCGCAACACAACCTTTACTTGCTTTTGAAGATCGTGTTTTGGCAATTAAATAATTGCTAATTGGTAAGTTGTAAGGGGTAATAGGTAATGGGAATAGTGAAATTAATAGCTAGTGCTTCATGTTAATGGCTAGTAATTTTCCTAATCGCCAATCACAAATACTAAATACCTAATGCTCCATCCGATTTTGGATTGCCGATTTGAGATTACAATTGCCATCAATCTAAAATCTAAAATCTAAAATCTAAAAGTGCCAGATTCCAAGTCGGATATTTAGTTAGGAGGAAATTATGGCAATAAAAATGCTTGAGATCGAGTTTACTGAACAGATAAATCCGATTAGGGGACTAGAAAAATATGAAGGCGTCCGCATCTTGGTTCGCTACCGAGGACGCCCGATCGGCTGGGGCTATGTTAATAACAATCCCTGGGAACAGACAATCTCGGCAGATCGAGTGCGACAAACAATTGTCGAGCAGATGGGCAAGACGTTGATTCAATTGAGTTTGGCAGAGCAGTTAGCCCCGATCGCAGAGTTCGATCGAGAATTGCCACCAATTAGCGTTGTCATCTGTACGCGCGATCGCACTGACTTACTCAAAGGCGCTCTGGAATCGCTGCTGGCCCTCGACTACCCCAATCGCGAAATTATCGTTGTAGACAACGCTCCCTCCAACAACAGAACTGCCGAATACGTCGCGGGATTACCTGTACGCTACGTCAAAGAGGAACGGCCAGGATTGGACTGGGCACGAAATCGCGGCATCGCGGAAGCCCGCCACGAAATTATTGCTTTTACCGACGACGACGCGCGACCCGATCGAGGTTGGCTGCGGTCAATTGCTGCTGGCTTTGCCGATCCCGAAGTCATGGCCGTCAGCGGTTTAGTCTCGGCTGCGGAACTGGAAACCATGCCCCAACAGCAATTTGAGCTGGTTTACGGCGGAATGCTGCAATATTTACACAAATTCAAAGTTGAAGGTAACAAACTTTCGGTGAAAGATTTGCTGTGGGCTTGCAATTACGGCGTTGGAGCAAATATGGCTTTCCGCCGCCAAATTTTTGAGGCTGTGGGCAACTTTGACGTGGCTCTTGATGTGGGGACGGCGACACGCGGCGCTGGCGATGTCGAGATGTTTCACCGGATTTTGGCGAAGGGATATACGACTTTTTACGATCCGAGCACTTTGGTGTGGCACTTGCACCGGCGCAGCGACAAAGCTTTGAGCCGACAGTTACAGGATAACGGGCGCAGTTTTGGGGCTTATTTGCTGACTTGCGATCGCAACCGTACCGTAGGGCGCGCCCAACTTGTGCACTTTGTCGTGTTTGAGTGGTTGGGTTGGTGGCTGCTGCGCCGCTTGCGGAATCCTGGCAAACTTCCCCGCAAATTCGTAGTCAGCGAATTGCTGGGGGCTTTGCAAAGTCCTTTTGCTTACCGAGAAGCTCAGTTGCAAGCGCGGCAGTTGGTGGCCCTTGCTGAAGAGGAATCGCAGGAAGTTGAACCGCAGGTAATAGCTGGGGGTGTCCAGTGAGAAATGCAGGACAACTGGTTTACAGGCGCCAAGTCGCTCATTTCTTTGATTTGCTGCGCGAGTTGGTCGATCGCGACATGAAACTACTCTACAAGCGATCGGCCCTGGGGATTGCTTGGACTTTGATCAATCCACTGTTGCAGTTGGCGGTTTTTTCTTTTGTGTTTCGATCGGTAATTCCAATCAACATTCCAAAATATTCTTCGTTTGCTTTCAGTGGTTTATTAATTTGGACTTGGACTCAAAGTGCCTTATTTCAAGCAACAGGACTAATCACCAGCAACCGCGCTTTAATTAGACAGCCAAATTTTCCGATCGCCATTTTGCCTGTAGTCACAACAGCAACAGGGCTAATTCACTTTTTACTGGCGCTCCCAGTCTTAATGATATTTCTGATAATTGACGGTTTGCAGCCGAATTCAGTGCTGTTTTTTTTGCCAGTGCTGCTGGTAATTCAGTTTTTTTTGACAGTCGGTTTGGCTTATCCCCTCGCTGCTTTGAACGTTACTTTCCGGGACACTCAGCACACTCTAGGCGTACTGTTGCAGATGCTTTTTTATCTGACTCCAATTTTCTACGACCTCAACAGCGTCCCGAAAGAATATCTGATATTTTATCAGTTGAATCCGATGGTGCCGTTGATTGAAGCTTACCGAGCTGTACTCCTCAGAGGCACGCAGCCTGATTGGATGGCATTATTAATTGTGAGTGTAGTAGTAGCTGCTCTTTTGCCGATCGGACTGGGAATTTTTAGACGGCAAAGCGATCGATTTGTGGAGGAATTGTAAATGCGTCAAGCAATTGTGATTAAAGGTTTAGGCAAGCGTTTCAACAGCTACAGTGCCGATCGACCTTTTACGATTATGGAGGCTGCTTTGTGGGGGTGGTGGCGGATGAAGCCACAAGCACATTTTTGGGCCTTGCGAGATGTGAGTTTTAGTGTTTCTCCTGGGGAAATGCTGGGAATTCTTGGCAAAAATGGAGCAGGAAAATCGACACTACTGCAACTGATTGGAGGTATCGGCCGTGCTGAGGAAGGAAGTATTAAAGTCAATGGCAAAATTGGCGGTTTGTTGGATTTGGGTGCAGGCTTTCACTCGGATTTAACAGGGCGAGAAAATGTGTTTGTGGGTGCGGTAGTAGCTGGTTTAACTCACCGGGAAGCGACGCGCCGCTTCTCTGATATTGTTGAATTTGCAGAATTAGAACAGTTTATTGACAGCCCCCTACGAACTTACAGTACGGGGATGCAAATGCGGCTGGCTTTTTCGGTAGCGGTACACACCGATCCGGAAGTGCTTTTAATTGATGAACATTTGTCGGTTGGTGATGTGGCTTTTCAAACTAAATGTTTGAACAAGATAGCCGAGTTTAAAACTAAAGGTTGTGCGATTGTTTTAATTTCTCACAATGCTGGACAAATTCAGAAATTGTGCGATCGAGCTTTGTGGCTGCGGGATGGTAAAATCCAGGCTTACGGAGAGCCGGAAGTTGTAGCCGGTCAGTATTTATCGGAAATGCGATCGGAAACAGAAAAGCGCACTCCCATGCGTCCTCCTGAAGTCACAAGTACAGGCTCGGAATTGCGTGTTAATGAAAACCGTTTCGGTTCTTTGGAAGTAGAAATTACGGATGTCAAAGTGTTGCCGGATGAGGAAATAGACAGCGGCGATACGATTACTATTGAAATTCATTACACGGTTCCCAAATCGATTGATGCTGCAATTTTTGGGGTGACAATCAGTCGGGAAGACGGTCAAAGTTGTTTTGAGACTAATACTAATCAAATGGGCCGGTTGATACCGCTGGCGAAAGGTAAAGGCAAAATCCGGCTGCACGTAGACAGGCTGGATTTAGGAAACGGGCAGTATTACGTGAATCCTGGGGTTTACGAGAAGAGTTGGGCCTACGCTTACGATTATCACTGGCACGTTTATCCGCTGTACGTGCGATCGACTGTACACCAAAAAACGATCCTTTGTCCGCCCTACCGCTGGGAGTTTGACGGCAAAATGGAGGTGCTGGATTTGCCAGAAACAACTGACAAAGTTCACGCTTTGAACAAAAATAATCCCAGCTACGCCAAGATTTCCACTCAGTTGAAAAATAAGCAGTCACCTGACTTTTTAATTCTGGGCGCTCAAAAGTGCAGCACCGAGGCTTTATACGGCTATCTAGAAAATCACTTGCAAAATATCAAAGAAGGTGCTAAGCAAGTACACTTTTTTGAATTGAATTTCGAGCGCGGTGTTGAGTGGTACAGCAAGCAGTTGACGCGGAGTGTTGCGGGTGACAAAGTGCTGCTGTGGGAGATGACTCCTTACTATATTTACCATCCGTTGGTGGCCGAGCGGGTTTACAAGTGTTTCCCGGATGTTAAGCTGATTGTGATGCTCCGCAACCCGGTACAAAGAGCGTGGATGCACTATCATTTAGAAGTGGCGATCGGCTGTGAAAAGCTAGATTTTGAAAAGGCGATCGCATCTGAACCAGACAGACTCAAAGGTGAGATCGAAAAATTCAAAGCCGATGAAGGCTATTACAGTTTCAACCACCAGCATTATTCCTACTTGTCGAGAGGAATTTATGTCGAACAAATCAAGAATTGGCTCGATTATTTTCCCAGGGAACAGTTGCTAATTATCAAAAGCGAAGATTTTCAAAAAAATCCGGGAGATGTGTTTTCAGAGGTGTTAGAATTCTTGGATGTTAAGGCGAGTGCTGTCAAAGAATATCAGGGTAATAGTGCCGAAGATTACAGTAATATGCCTCCGGAAATAGAACAAGAATTAACCAATTATTTTAAGCCTTACAATCAGGAGCTTTCTGATTTGTTGAAGGAAGATTTTAGTTGGAGTTAGGATGTTTGTGAAACCGCAGATGAACGCAGATTAACGCGGATTAATACGGTAAAACATAATTCCTGTAGGGGCGGGTTCGCCAACCATATTTAATTTTTACAAACAATCTAGATAAACCCGCCCCCACTCCACGAAAGAAATTAGATCGCCAGTTTATTAATATAAAATCAACAATGCAACGAATATTTTTAGTAGGAGCTCCAAGAAGCGGTACTACAATTCTTCAGAGTTTATTAGCGGCTCATCCTGAAGTTATTTCTTTTCCTGAATCTAAGTTTTTTCACTATTTATTGTACGAGAAGTTTGCGGCAAAGTTGCCAAGCAGGATGGAAGCTTTTTTTAATGATGAGATTAATCGCCCTGAACTTTTGCAAGGTTTTGATGACAGTCAAAGTGTGGAAGCTAAAGTTAGTTGGTTTGTCGGAGTTTTGGATGGTTTGGCTGCGGAACAGAACAAAAGCATTTGGTTGGAAAAAACGCCGGAACACATATATTTTATTGAGGATATAGAGCGCTTTTTGCCGGATTCTAAATTCATACATATTATGCGAAACAGCATGGATTGCATAGCTTCTATGTATGAGGCTACTCGGGATTTTAACGAATTGTGGGGCGGTGGTTGGGATTTAGATCGCTGTATCGAGGGATGGAAATATGCAGTATTAACTAGCCATAACTATCTTGATAAATCTAATCATATCTTGGTTAGATATGAAGATCTTGTAGAAAACAAAAAGTTAGTCCTAGAGGATATTTGTAATTTTATTGGAATTGAGTATGATGCTGGAATGCTGATTAATTATAAGGAAAAAGCAGCTAAGCTGAGTTTGAATTTACCTTGGCATCAAGGAATTGCCAGGGATATTCAAAGCACTAAGGTTCACAAATATCATCGAGTTTTTAAAGATAGTGAAATTAAAAATATTCTAACTCATATCGAGTGGGTAAATTCGAGAATTGCCTACAAGGTTACGGTGGAGGTGAGCGAATTAATTTCGGATATTAAGGTTCCACAAATATTCAATCGCGTTTGCTGTACAATCAAGTTAGCAGGTGTTGAACTCGAAGTTAGGGATTTGGAGCTTAATACTATACCAATCCTTTGGCTGCTCCTTCGACAATACAATAGCATGGCTGGGCTCTTATTTCTACGCAAGTCCCTTATTGAATTGCCAGTCTGTGACGGGATTGTGACGGGTACGGTGTTGGCAGATGCGATCGCAGCCCAGTTTGCTTGGCCAATACTTTCACGCTTCTTTCAAGACAATCCAGAAACTCCCCAACTGGAATGGACGCTATTTTTACAAGAAATCTGGAATCGTCCTAATTGGGTTGAGGCTAATTTTTACAATCCCGAAACCGTCGATGAAGCAGTCACAATCACTCTCGATGGAGACTTGATTGCTGTGGAAGTTAGCGAAGAATTGACTAATATAAAAGTTGAGCTTGCTGAAATTGACGTGCTGGTGACAGTAGGCGGTGTGGCGATCGCTATTGTAACCGTTACCGTGGAAAATAACTTTGTTTCTGCTCAAAAAGTGCGATCGACAATTACTCGAAATATCGGTTTTGAGTTGTGCGTCGCCACCGTGCGAGAAGCTTTGTTGGGAAAACCGTTAGATAATAAGCAATCGTTGCGATCGCGCTTAACCTCTACTGCACAACAAAGGTCGAATCTGCCCGACTGGTTGAATGCAAAGGGTTCTAGGGGCATTTACCCCCAAGATGCGGTGATGTTCGGTAGGCGATGTGGTGCAACAGGAACCAGTATCAGCCGCCGCGCCGCACTCCCAGCCCAGGCGCTGCGGGAATTAACGAAATCAGCAGCAATCGCAGGGGAAGTGATAATCCAAATTCCCAGAGAAAACGAGTTACCAAAGCAAGTATTTTACGCACCAGAAATCATTTGGCAAAAATCGCCTTACCGAGAAGTTTCTCACTCAGTGAAAACTCAAATATTTGACAATGATAGCATTACAGAACAACTCTCGATTCTCGCCTACCGTCGCATTTCTCCCGATGGTTTAAATGCAATTACTCCGCAGGTTTTTGAACAACAGTTGCAGTATCTGAAAGAAAATGGTTATTACAGTGCAACTTGGGAAGATTGGCAAAATGCAAAACTAACTAAAACTCCTTTACCAGGTAAAGCTGTATTAATAACTTTTGACGGTGGCTATCTCGACTTTTTAACCTACGCTTTCCCTTTACTAAAACGCTTTGACTTTACAGCCACTGTTTTTCTAGTAGCCGAGTCAATAGGAAAGACAAATAGTTGGGAAAAAGCCGAATTTGAACAAGTACAGTTAATGGAATGGCCGGAAATTAGACAATTGCGGGATGCAGGGATTGAATTTGGTTCCATGTCTGCCACCTATCAGCCTCTGACTTCATTGTCCCCCACCGAAATTGTGCGCGAAGCGGCGAAATCCCGCGCAACTTTGGAACGGGGATTAGGGAAATCTGTGAGAGTTTTTGCCTATCCCTACGGGAATGTCGATGAAATTGTAGCGCATTTAATCGGAGCAAGTGGGTATAGTTTCGGTGTATCATATAGATGGAGTACGAGCAATTTTCACGATTCTTTAATGTCGCTACCCCGCCTTCAAGTAACAGCAGAAAATTTCTGGGAATTGGTTCGTAGATGTGTATATTTGTAGGGTGCGTCAGCCAGAGATTTTTAAGACAATCAAAAACATTTCAACTGACGCACCCTACAAGTGAAATTGCTGCAACAAGGTGCGTCAGCCAGATATTTTCAACTCAACAAAAATCTTTCAACTGACGTACCCTACAAGTGAAATTGCTGCAACAAGGTGTGTCAGCCAGATATTTTCAACTCAATCAAAAATCTTTCAACTGACGCACCCTACAAGGGAAATTGCTGCAACAAGGTGCGTCAGCCAGATATTTTCAACTCAATCAAAAATCTTTCAACTGACGCACCCTACAAGTGAAATTGCTGCATCAATCCCTGAAATTTACGTCGCAAATAACCGCCAAATCCTCTGGAAATCTTCTCAAACTTATAATCAAATAAAATATCCATCACATCTTTAGTTTTCATGTACTTCAAATAAGAAATCATTTTATCTGTCAATTCATCATTAACATCATCAATATACTTTCTCACCGCCAACCTTTCCGAAATATTCCATTTCCTATCAAACTTGCGATGCATTTGGGTCTCATAATCCGCAAAATCCGAGATTTCCCCCTCCAAATATTGTTCAATGTATTTCCCAGCGATTTCGGCACCATCCATCCCGTGTCTAATCCCTTCGCCTCCCAGAAAATTTACTGTCGAGACAGTATCGCCGATCGCAATTATGTTATCCTTCCAATAAATATCCTGCAAACCGCGACTGTATTTCAGCGTCGAACCGTGTTTGTCAATAATTTTATAACTTTTAGACTTCAGATATTCATCAATCAGCAAATCAATATACTGTTTAATCGGTGACAAATGCTTAACCGTTTTGGCATCTAAAAAAATGCGTCCCGCACCAACTTTCAGTCTATTTTGTTCCATAGGAAATATCCAAGAATAACCCTTCGGCATCCATTTATCACCCAAAAAGAAGATTAAATCATTGGCATATTTATTGTAAACTTCCGGTTCAACTTCAATTAAATATTCGATTCCGGTTCCCGACAAAAAATTAGGCTTATCGTTTTCTTTGTCGTACATAATTGCCCGCGAAAAGCCAGTAGCATCAACCAAGACTTTCGTGCTAACTTTGATAAGTTGCCCGTCAGATAACTGTTTAAATTCTACTGTAGTTTCGCCGTTGGCTTGCGAATGTCCGGTGTAGCGACAACCCAGCCAAACTTCACCGCCAAAT
The DNA here is from genome assembly GCF_020738785.1 of Microcoleus sp. PH2017_05_CCC_O_A. Taxonomy (NCBI): domain Bacteria; kingdom Bacillati; phylum Cyanobacteriota; class Cyanophyceae; order Oscillatoriales; family Microcoleaceae; genus Microcoleus; species Microcoleus sp. PH2017_05_CCC_O_A. Next base: position 42,902 of record NZ_JAEQCB010000065.1, read on the forward strand.
CGCTCAACTTCGTCGGCTAAAAATGCTCTAAATTTTGCAAAGTTGAGTACAACTCCCAAACTTTCGGGAGATTCCCAAGTTTGACTAACTTTGCTAGTTTCAATAGTCAGTTTGTGCCAAAAACTGCCGATAACTGATTCGGGTAAATCGAATTGAGAGAGGGTTTCTAAAGGTGTGGCGGCGCTGGAAAAGTCATTTTTATTAAAATTGTCGTTTTGTTCTGCAAGCAAGACATTGCGGCCGGATTTGGCTAGAATTCTTGCACAGTGGCCTCCTGCTGGGCCGGCTCCTACTATTACTATATCAAAATTTTTTAAAGTCATCTTGCTATTAATTCGCTTCTAATGTCAAAACACCCGCCGAAATATCAACTACCAAGCGCCGATTTTTCAGCCATTGCCGGCCGATTAAAATTTCCGGTACTCCGTCACCTACGTGAACAGGAATATCGAATTCTTGATTGTCAATTCTGATTTTTCCTGCATAAAGGTCGAAATTAAATTCTCCCTTAGCTGTTCGCATTTTTTGTCGTCTAATATAAATCCAATCAAGTCCCTCTAAATCCTGAATATCCATTGCTAGCCAGCCCGAGAAACCTGTATCTAGCAGAGCATCAACAGGTAATTCTAAGCCGTTATCAGCAATCAATTCAATTTCAAAAAATAGCTCATCCTCATTACCAAATGTGCCTTGAATCATATCGTGCCACAAACCCCTGTAGGGTTGATGCGGAACATGAACGGGATAGCATTTGGGTGTTTCTGGCGGCACATTTTGGTGGCCACCATATCATCCTTGTCGATAAAATAGTCCCCGCTGTCGGGTTCAACTGCCATATACCAGTTGTAGTGGGTTTTAATCAATTCTGGTTTTAGGCGATCGAATGTTGGTTTGCAGCGCTGATAAAATGCTTCTCTTTCAGCGCGCCACTGCGCTTTCTTTTCTTCTGACCACTGAATTTCGGGGAATAACCTTCCGCGCCGTACTGTACGATTAGGCTTCACGTTAGTCATTGTTGATTCTCCTTTTGTGCAGTAAAGCTGAAGTAAGGTGGGCAGTGCCCACCCTACAATTCTAGCTAATTAGACGCTAACTGGTGACTTTTGGCGGCTAAATGTTGCTAAAATGCGATCGCACATTTGCGACGGATTCAATCCCAAAGTTGCAAAGGATTGCTCAGGCGTAGCATGATCCACCAATGTATCAGGTACACCCAAGCGCATTAATGGAACCAGGATATTGTTATCCATCAAAGCTTCGGCTACTGCTGAACCAAAGCCACCCATTAAACAGCCTTCTTCCATCGTGACAACTTTGCCGATTCGCTGTGCCAAAGGTAAGATTAATTCGGTGTCTAAAGGCTTGACAAAACGCGCATTAATCACAGTTGCTTCAATGCCATGTTCGCTCAACATCTCGGCGGTTTGCATTGCCGGATACACCATTGAACCGTAACCTAAGATTAGCACGTCATCGCCGTTGCGAAGGATTTCCGCTTTGCCGATCGGCAATTCTTCCCAACCTTCTTCCATCAGAGGCACGCCGTAACCGTTACCACGCGGGTAACGCATCGCGATCGGGCCTGTCGTGTGGTTGATGCCAGTGACTACCATCCGCTGCAATTCTGCCTCGTCTTTTGGCGCCATAATTGTCATATTTGGCAGACAGCGCAAGAAGGAAATATCGTACATTCCCTGGTGCGTGGGGCCGTCGGCGCCGACAATCCCAGCGCGATCCAAACAGAAGAACACTGGCAAGTTTTGGATGCAGACATCGTGAACTATTTGGTCATATCCCCGCTGCAAAAAGGTCGAGTAAATTACTACAACCGGGCGCATTCCTTCGCAGGCTAAACCAGCCGACAATGTGACAGCGTGCTGTTCGGCAATACCGACATCAATGTACTGTTTCGGGAGTTTTTCCTGAAGTTTGTCTAGACAAGTTCCCGTTGCCATTGCCGCAGTAATCCCAACAATTTTTGGATTATTTTCTGCTAGCTTAACCAGGGCGTGAGCAAAGACTTTCGAGTAAGCTGGAGGCTTGGGCTTAGTCGAAGGAATGCCCTTGCCAGTCGCTAAATTAAATGGGTTTTGGGCGTGATATCCTACTTGGTCTTTTTCGGCGATCGCATATCCTTTGCCCTTCACCGTCACAACGTGAACTAACACCGGCCCTTGGATGGTATGACCTTGTTTGAAAGTAGCAATTAACTCTTCCAAATTGTGTCCATCTACCGGGCCCATGTAGGTAAAGCCTAATTCTTCAATTACGGCTCCAACTTTGGACACGGCTAACCGTTTCATGCCTTCTTTAAGGCGTTCCATTTCTGGTGTAAATGTTTCGCCAACAAACGGAATTTGCTTGAATTGTTCCTCTAAGTTATCTTTGAGAAATTGCACCGGCTGCGAGAGTCGCATTTTGTTCAAATAGCGGGTAATTGCGCCGACATTGGGCGAGATTGACATCTCGTTGTCGTTGAGCACTACCATCACATTAGTTTTCGGCATATGGCCTGCGTGGTTGATCGCTTCGAGTGCCATACCCCCTGTCAGCGCACCGTCGCCAATGACTGCTACAGTTTTAAAGTTTTCGCCCTTGAGGTCGCGCGCCATCGCCATCCCTAAGGCTGCGGAGATGCTCGTGGAAGCGTGACCGGCGCCGAAGTGGTCAAATTTGCTCTCGCAGCGCTTGAGATAGCCTGCAACGCCGTCTTTTTGGCGCAGGGTGTGAAAATTGTTGTAGCGACCGGTGATCAACTTGTGTGGATAAGCTTGGTGGCCGACATCCCAGGTAACTTTGTCGCGATCGAGGTCGAGTGTTTGGTAGAGTGCTAAGGTGAGTTCCACTACACCCAATCCTGGGCCAAGGTGTCCGCCGCTAGCGGCTACTGTTTCTAAATGCTTTTCTCGAATTTGTCGGGCAATTTGTTCGAGTTGATGAATCGACAGGCCGTGTAATTGGTTTGGATGAGTCAGTTCGCTGAGATGCATATTTTAAAATCCCGCTCCTAAGAATTAGGACGAATCCTTAACAGATAATAGTTTGAGCCTGCGGCGTTCGGTACGCGCAAACTTAGAATATTTTACCTGTTATTTGAGAAAAACTGTTAGGCGTAAGATTTTTATTATTTTTGACCTGGTAATTATAATAAGTAAGTCGCAAACAGTCAATATAAAAAATCCTTATCTTGTTAGTTGGTAACGGCTAATTATTAGCTGCACGGGGATTATTAGCAATTTAAAACTTGTTTTTGTAATGATGGCTGACTTTTTAACCATTGGGTTTCTGCAAGCGGACTGTGATGCAAAATCATTAACTGCGATTTTTTAAGGGATTCTAGGGCGTAGGTACAATCTTGCAAATCGCTAAACTCAACTTCAACAATTTCTGCATCGCATTCATCAACTACTGTTCCCACTTGACCGCGATATAAGCCCTGTTGTGGCAAGTCTTCTAGTAATGCCACGATCGCAAGCAATTCGATCATAAAATTCATTCTATTAATTTACTACTGGTCACAGTGATTGGCTGAAAGCCCATACGTATAAAATAAGTATCATCATATATACATTTATAGTCGCAAACAAGTTCTTCTCCCTCGTAGATGTCACGTGCTGCAACGTCTCGTCGCAAGCTCGAAAGAATATTAGGAGACTCTGAAAAATGATTGATGAAACGTTGATCGTCAAAGCAAAGAACGTATCTACAGAGGAGTTTGTCAAAATAGGCATATTTTAAAAATTGCTCTTTCGCTGAAGGAGACATCCGCTCAATATCCGCCTCTTCATAAGACGTATCGAAGTATGGAGAGTATTCCCAGGTAACGGTACCTTTTGGAATAAACTGCGCTGCGAAAAGACCAATACCGTGAATAGAACTGATGCCAAGTTTTGTTTGAACCAGTAGCATAACTACGCACTTAATTGAGTATTCATAGGAATCGAATATCTCAGATCCTCTTGAAATATTGTAGCCTATCGGTTGCTAAGTAAATTTGATTGAGGAGCCATCTGATCTCTTACACCATTCTTAATTACTTGTTTAGAAACAGGCAAGATGCCTGTTCCACAAGAAAATTTATCTTTTGTGGAACGGGCATCTTGCCCGTTCTTCACAATGGTGCAACATCTCAGATCGATCGCACTTCCGGCAATTTCTCAGCCCCAGTCGTATCAAAGACGATCGCGTGTTTAGTCGCAGGTAACAACCGCCGTAATATCTGAATATAGCCGTCAGCATCGCCGCGGCGGTGGAAGCGCGCCACAACCAATCGCTGCATATTTGGCAATTGCCGCACAATACAGCAGGGATGAGAGTTTAATTTGGGCTTTGATGTTGGTATCATAGGAAAATCGTGCCCCGCGTTTGCGGGGTTGGGTAGAAAAGCGATCGCCCTCAAGTTTTCGACGCTAGGTGGGCGATCGTTTTCAGTGTACATAGATATTATCCGGTATATATGCACCGAAATCAAGCAAAAAAATGGGCTACGTGAGACTGCGGATTCGAGAACTAGCTGAGCAAAGAGGTTGGACGTTCAAAGAAGTTGCCGATCGATCCGGAGTCAATTACAACACGGTAAAAAGCTACGGGAGGCGCGATGCTTTGAACACAGTCGATTTGTCTGCTGTCTACAAAATTGCTCGCGCCTTAGACGTGACGATGGAAGATTTAGTCGAGATTTTGGAATAGTAAGGGCGCGCTAATGGGATACGTGAGGCTGCGGATTCGAGAACTAGCTGAGCAAAAGGGTTGGACGCTAAAGCAAGTTGCCGATCGATCGGGAGTGAATTACAACACTGTTAGAAGCTACGTTCAGCGCGATGCTTTGAACACGGCCGATATTTCTGCTGTCTACAAAATCGCCCGCGCTTTCGACGTGACAATGGAAGATTTAGTTGAGATTTTGGAAGATTGAGGGCTCAGAAATGGGGCGAGTCAGGCTGAAGATTCAAAAGTTGGCTCAAGAAAAGCGCCCGACACTGCAAGATGTGTCTCCTCGATCGGCACAAGGTTTGCTTAGAAAAATGTATCAAACTTTTACAAATAAACCGATCGCACTCATAAAGCCGCTATCTTCGTGACAAAAGCACTTCCTCAGCATGAGTCCGGTTCTCTAACTTTGGATTATTCGACTCTACACCGCCCCCAACACCCGAAAGATGAAGATTTGTAATGTTTTGTCAACATCTTAGGGTTGCTGAATTAAAATCTTCTCATAAAAAAGACGAGCTTCTAGCAGGCAAAATTATGAAAAAAAATTTAAAACTCAGCTTATGAGATGGAATTCGCTGCTCTGACAAGGTGCAATAACAATGTAACTAATGTAACTTTTGATGCAAGAACCACTAGCATTAACCTTGTTGAAGGTCACAGGCCAATTTCTGGCCGTGCCTTCTGAAAATCGCTTTCCTCGTCGATCGCATCAAATTTCAAGTGCAATTACTTTGTTTGCACGACGGGAACCGCAGGTATAGAGGAAAAATTTAAGTCCAAAGCTGACGCACCAGAACTTTGAGCGACGGTTTTTTGACCGGCAACGAGGACAGAAACACAGTCTTTTCCTCCATCAAACCTGGTTTTTGCGTCCAAGACTCAACTCGATTCGATCGAATGAATGCAGTCGCAGCCAACATTTAGTTAGATGTTGCGATACAGCAAGTTGCGCGCTTGTACAGGGAGCTAACGGCAGTGATGGATCTCGATTGTTTACCTTACGGCGCAGGCCACGCCCAGGAAGGGGTCTGTCTGCTAGTGCGAATGGGGCCGTACCGCATTTTACTCGACTGCGGTATAGAGGATGTCGCACCCCTGTCAGCGACACTAGATCGATCGCCCCCAGTCGATTTCGTAGTGTGCACCCACGCCCACTCCGATCATGCCAGAGGTTTGCTCGCACTCCACCAGGCTTTCCCCCTGTTGCCAATTTACGCCAGCGAAGTCACAGCGCGACTGCTACCGCTTAACTGGCCGGCCCAGTCTCAGCAGCCAGAGTCGCATTTCTGTGAGGCTCTACCCTGGCAGTCGCCGATCGAACTGCGCCGAGGACTGAGCGTGCAGTTGTTCCCGTCGGGCCATTTGCCCGGAGCGGCGACTGTACTCTTGACCTATGAAGCCCCCCACCGCACCTACACCCTGGTTTACACCGGCGACTTTTTTCTATCGAATTGTCGTTTGGTGGAAGGTTTGCCGCTGGGACAACTCCGGGGCATGAAGCCCGACGTGTTAATTTTGGAAGGTAGTTACGGCACAGCGCGCCACCCTCACCGCCGACAACTGGAAAATCAGTTAGCCGATCGCATCCACCGCGCGATCGCCGACGGATGCTCGGTACTGCTACCCGCACCCGCCCTCGGTTTGGGTCAAGAACTGCTGATGCTGCTCCGCAGCCACCACTACTTCACCGGGCGCGACTTGGATATTTGGGTAGACGGCACTGTCGCCGACGGGTGCGACGCTTATCTGGAACTGCTGCCCCATTTTCCCACCGCCGTTCAAAACTTTGCTCTCCACCAACCTTTGTTTTGGGACGAAAGGGTGAAACCTCGCGTGCGCCGGTTGTCTGCCGAACAGCGCTCCGAATTGGGGAAAACCCCGTGTATTGTAATTACTGACCAAATTTCCGATTTGGGTTTGTACGTTGCCGATCGCACAAATCCTTGGATTTTACTCGCACCTCAAAAACCCGGATATCCCGTCAGGGAATGGTTTGCCAACTGGCAGGAATCAGGAGTTCGGCTCATTGAAACTTATCTGCTAGCCGAACACTGCGACGGGCCGGGAACTACCCAGCTCATCCACAATTTGCGTCCGCAGCACGTAATTTTAGTGCACGGTTCCCCTGCATATTTGGCTGACTTGGCTAACTTGGACGAGCTGCGAAACCGCTACCAGTTGCACACTCCGGCGGTAGGGACTGTTGTCGAATTGCCGATCGGGGAAATGTTTTTGCAGCCCGCTATCCCCGAAACTAACTATGAGGGAGAACTCAGCGAATTGGGGACAGAGGTAGCAATTAGCTTGCCGAGTCCGATTACAGCCGATCCTCGGTGGGCAAATTTTGCCGATACAGGTTTAGTAGAAGCGCGCTGGCAAGGCGAAGAACTGGTACTGCGCGGCATCTCCCAGCGGGAACTGCTATTTCAAGGCAACGCCGTTCAGGCAAACCTCGAATGCTGTGGCAATTGCCAGCACTACCGCGGCCAGCGCTGTTGGAACCAGTCCAGTGCTTTGTTTGGCTTTAAAGTCACTCCCGACGGTTTCTGTCCGGTGTTTGAAGCGATACCGGAGTCTGAATTTTTCATAGATGAGGAATTAGATGCGGAATAAACCTATTGTTGTCATTGCGATCGACAGCTTAGCGCGCTTTCTGATGAGGCGATCGCAGTATTTGTTGTTCGTCGGTTCTGCGTCTGTGACTGCTCTGGTGGCTCAGAGGCGAAAACTGGCGATCGAACTCAAATTTCCATCCTAAATAGCTTATTTGGTGACAATCCAGCAGATTTTTCGGCAAAACCCGAGTTTTGCCCCATTCCTCGACAAAAAAGGGAGAAAAGTCGTTTTCTTTTCCCCCAACTATTTTTTGTGACTCAAGCTAAGGATCAAAACTATTCTAAATTCGAGTCCGGGTAGTGATTGCGAATTTGCTCGGCTTCGGGACAATCGTCAGTAACTAGGGGTTCGCAGTTAGTTCTCGACACCGAAGCCAACTTCTGGGACACAGCTCCAATACTTTCTAGACGCACCATTTCTTCCCAGGAGCTAATTTCGTCTTCTTCGTCGGTTTCGTAGCGCAGCGTGACTAGATCCCCTTCAATATCTAGGATACGAGCGCGCTCTATCCAACGTTGCTGATCTCGAAGAAAAATAGAAACCTCACGACCATCACAACAGAGTTGATAGATTTTGCGCTGTAGCATTTGTCAGTTCTCCTGCGCAGTGTAACTTGCTTAAAATATGGCCTGTTTACAGTAACGTACTTTGAGTTTTACATCGGAAGGCACAGCCCTATGGACTGGCCAGTTTGACGTTTTCCGAAACTTTGGCACCTATGGGGGTTACCATATTTCATTTTACCACTAAATCTATCTTGTACGCTATTTATCTAAGTGCAGATTTTCGGGCCGGCGGCATCCCTCGCAAGAGGCATTTACCAGAATAGATGCCAGAATCAGGACTTGATTCGGGCCAGCCACCCTCCAAGCGGACTGTGCTGCGAGTCGCTCTCAATTGCTCCTTATGTTTCCCAGAGACATTACTAGATAGCGGTTTAATTCACATTTGGCGATCGCACGGACATTGCGGAGGCTCTCATCGGGGACGATCGCTAAGGGCGATCACCACCATTCCTGTGCTAACAACGGTAAAATCTCAAATGTAATCATACCTTGACATCGAACCGACGCACTCGTATACGCCATCAGACTAGAAGTCAAACTCCCTCCCTTGTACCGTGGCGTTAGAAAACCTACAGGTATAGACTTAGGAATGAGAATTAAATAACTTACATTTTTTATTGTTCTTGTGGGATGGGCGTCCCGCCCGTCCAGAAAAGACGGGTTCTTCTGGCCCATCCCACTTTCAAGAGTGTAAATTATTTAATTCGCGATCCTTAGGAATATCGACGTTTCCCAGCTTTAATAACGGTAAAAAATACAACTGCCAGTTTCCCTAAAAAAGTCTAAAGTCAAGCTGGAGAAATTGCAGTATATCCCTCGCAACAAACAGTTAGGCAACCGACTATCAGGAATACAAGCCTCAAAAAATACCCCCAAATATTATCGAAGACTCGCCCAAAAACAAGAGAAAGTTGCTCAAAACTGACGAACTATAGGCAAAAAACTACAACAAAAATTAGCTTATAAATACAGTCCAAATCTGGGTATTTTTGAAGGCTATCGAGCTCATTGCCAGCGCCTTATTATTGGGAAATATGGACACTGCCCAATGAAACATTCTCTACATATACGATGACAGAGCGTTGCTAATTCTATTTGCAGGAAGTTCAGCAAATTACTTTCCTAGCGTTTGCTCTTCCTCCTTGTCCTTATCCTTGTCCTTCTGGGTAGATTCATCATCAGCTTGACCGACCCCTTCCTTAAAACTCCGCAGCGTTTTCCCCAAAGCATTTCCCAACTCAGGAATTTTCTTGGGGCCAAAAATTAGAATAGCGACTACCGCAACAATGCCCAATTCGGGCAATCCCAGACCAAACATACAAAATCTCCGCGCTTACCTACTTTGCTTTTTCCCTGCGAATTACCGCTAGTGCATTTATTTTAGCGGAGAGTTTCCGGAAATCTTACTCATTACTCGGGTTTTTATGGCAATTTATTGCCCTGTGCCACTGCGAATACCTAGACTAATGTCACAGGGCTTGCTATAAGAGGGCAGATTTTTTTGTAAAACTTACTCGATCGCACGTCGAACTGCTGATATCCTTAAAAGTATCTACCTTGTTTACTGCATCCTGCAACCGTAGAATGAAGTTTTATTAAGCGATCGCCCGATAAATAAGAATGTTAGAAACATCCAAGCCTTCCCTGCGCGACCAACAGCACTACCTTATCCGCGAATTAGCCGATCGGATAGAATCAGTATGGCGTCGGTACCTCGACCTCGAACCCTACCACCTCCCCGCTGAGTTGGGATACGTGGAAGGGCGGCTGGAAGGAGAAAAACTGATCATAGAAAATCGCTGCTATCAAACTCCCCAATTCCGCAAAATACACTTGGAACTGGCTAAAGTCGGGCCGCTGCTGGATATCCTCCACTGCGTGATGTTTCCCAGACCGAATTATGCTTTGCCGATGTTCGGCACAGACATCGTAGCAGGCAAAGGTCAAATTAGCGCCGCGATCGCAGACCTTTCTCCCCTCAATCCCGATCGAACTTTGTCGGAAACCTACCGCACTCGACTGCAAACTTTGCCCGTCAACCAGTTTTCTTGTCCCCGCCAAATTCCCGAATGGGGCGATATTTTCTCAGAGTTTTGCCTGTTTGTGCGCCCCGATTCACAGGAAGAAGAAAGCCGATTTCTAGACATAGTTGAATCCTACGTCGAAATTCACTGCAAACTCGCAGTCGCTTCGGAACCAGTTTCTGTAGCCGAAGAAGCAAAAATTCTCGACGCTCAAATTTACTACTGCACCCAGCAGCAGCAAAACGACAAAACCAGGCGCGTACTCGAAAAAGCTTTCGGTCAAGATTGGGCAGAACATTACATGACCGAGGTGCTGTTTGATTACCCTAAATAGCTAAAATCTGTTTACAATTGTTCCTACCTGGTTGGCAACTCCCCGCTCTCTCAAAGACGGAGATGCTCTAAAATTTCAGGATGTTCCGCTTCCTCACTCAGTCATTCATTAATTCAGCAACGCCGCAATTTATTACGGCGAAGTTGTGTTGATGAATTAGCATTCTGCGTCTGGTAAAACAACTTTGTTAACCTTAATTCGAGTTTGGCGATCGATATTTAGGGAGGTTTGGCAAAAGAACAGCCCTGCACTATTTTACTCGTCACCCACGACAACCGTATTTTAGACATAGCCGATCGCATTATTCCAATATAGCGCGAAAGATTGTAAGTGAGATATTCAACAATTCATTAACAATCCCCTCAATCGCCCAATCTAAAATCTCAAGCTATACCTCATGTACCTGAGAAATGCTATAGAAGACGGTCACCTCGCACAAGACACACAAACACCCGCTGCAACTGACCTTCTTTCAGCACAATTATTGTGATTTTGCTCAACTTATTTCCGAGATCCGGGACGTTTTGCTCCTACCTTCGCAGGGCTTTTTGTTCCACCTTTAGCTGCACTTTTAGAACTACTTTTAGCATTTTTTTGACCCTTGGCTCCTGCCAACTGGCTCTCATTTTCATTAGCCGGTCTGCCGGCAGGCGTTCTCGTAGTCCTAAAGGTAACATTCACCCCTTCATTCGACTGTTCCAACACCAACATCGGCGTCGGCTTCGCTTTTTGATCCCATTCAATGTGAACGATGCGACCTTGAATAGTCGGCTGCCAACTATCATGGTCATCTGAAGGACTCAGATAAGTTTCCAAACAATCAATAATTTGATTAATTGTCGCCGATGTTGCCTGAGTCGGCAGTTTCATCAGCTTAATTTGAATCCGAAACAGCACTCGCCTTTCTATTTTTACGGCTGGATCGCCAGTTTCGTATTCGATATCAAACATCGAATCTACTTGCCTGCCGCTGCCAGCAGTCCCGTTTTTATCTCCTACTGCACTCTGAGTCGGGCGCAGGGCAATACTAATTTTGTCTTTGACTTTTACTTTAATCTGGTTGACAATGGCAAAGTGAAAGACTTCTTCCGCCATCCGCATTCTCAGGTAGTCTAAATTAAAGTCTCGCGAGTGAATGAGGTCGGGGTTTTTTTCCATCTTTGATATGGTTTCCAGAGCCATTTTGTATTTTTTCTGGAGTTCTCTATTTCTAAACTCTTCAAATTTGAGCTTCTTACTCAAATCATCTAGTCTTAGCTTGGTAAATACCGCTAAACCGAGCAGCAATAATAACAGTAATCCCGACGCTCCCATCAAGATTTGGTCGGGGGACGGAGATCCGGGTTTAGCCTGTTTAGGTTTGGGAGAGGCTACTGCCAACCTTGGTTCTACAAGGATGATTTGGGTTGACATGGGCTTTTAAAGGGTAAATTTTGACGCTATATTTATACAGGATTCCAGAGTAGAGCTGGCAGTGTAACTCGATCGACCAACATTGACATCATTCCACCACCATCTTGCTATAACTGGATTTCTACAACTCGAACAGGCACCCTCTAATTAATACTTTATCTTTAACTGCAAGCAGGTTTCCGAAATATCGGAAAATCCCGCGCTGGCACCGGCAAAAAGAAATGGTGAATTGTCTGTGATAGATTATACCAATATAGGTCAAAAAAAAAATTGTTCCGCAGCCTCCGTTTCTAGAAAAAGAAAAATAAGTACACATAAATCAATACTAACTCTCTCCAGCGATCGCCAAAAACACTTCTGGAGAACAACCGATCGAGAAGCGGACTCTCCTATCGGGTGCTAATTACTACTGTTCGATCGCTCCCGCCCTGCTAGCCCACCGGGAGGCTGGCTGTGAGAATAGAGCTATCGCGCGATCGAACAACGTGTCCTTAGCTAAGATTACAGCTAATACCACAAATATTCGATCGTGACCTACGAACCCCTGCATCACAAGTATCGCCCTCAGACATTTGCCGAATTAGTCGGTCAAGAGGCGATCGCCCAAACTCTCACCAGCGCCATCCTGCAACAGCGCATAGCACCAGCATATCTATTCACCGGCCCCAGAGGCACCGGTAAAACCTCTAGTGCCAGAATTTTTGCCAAATCCCTCAACTGTATTTCTACCGGCGCCCCTACCCCGACACCCTGCGGCAAATGCAACGTTTGTCAAGAAATTGCCCGAGGTTCCACACTAGATGTCATCGAAATCGACGCCGCCAGTAACACCGGAGTAGACAACATACCTTAGAAGAACCGCCAGATCGCGTCGTATTCGTCCTCGCCACCACCGACCCCCAAAGAGTATTACCAACCATCATTTCTCGGTGCCAAAAATTCGACTTCCGCCGGATTCCCCTCGACTCAATGACCTCTCATTTACACAAGATTGCCCAATTAGAAAATATCAATATTGCCAGCGATGCCGTACAAATGGTTGCTCAACTCGCCCAAGGAGGACTGCGAGATGCAGAAAGTTTGCTCGACCAACTCAGCTTATTTCCCGGTCAAATAACCATCGAAAAAGTTTGGGATTTAGTCGGCGCAGTTCCAGAAAATGACTTGATGGAACTACTACAGGCGATCGCAAACGATAACGCTACAGCATTAATAGACATGACCCGGCACCTCATGGATCGCGGACGGGAACCACTAATCGTGCTGCAAAGCCTCGCCAGCTTTTACCGAGATTTGCTAATAGCAAAAGCAGCACCACAACGGTCAAATTTAGTAGCTTTAACCGCCGCAACTTGGGAAAAACTCTGCGATTTTGCCCGCAATTGGGACGCCGAGTTAATTCTGGCAAGTCAGAAACACTTGCAAACCCACGAAGTACAAATTAAAAACACCACTCAGCCGCGATTGTGGCTGGAAGTAACGCTGTTGGGATTGTTGCCTTCAGCCATTAGAACTCAGCCACAACCAACAGCCCAACCAGGTAGAAATATTGCTCAATCCCAAATTCACCCCCCCGAACCCCCCCAAGCTTTGGGGGGGAGTTCCACAGCTAATATCGAACAGCCTCCCGCAGCCAAACCTCAAAATCCGCCACCGACTTCGCAACCTATTGTCGATCGCACACAAAGCACACCTCCTGCCCCGATTCCCGAAGCGATACCAACTGCTGAAACGAGTCAAACCAATTATTCACCAACTAATTTAGGTAGCGAAATTGATTTAGATAAAGTGTGGCAACAGGTACTCGATCGCGTGCGGCCCCACGGGACTCAATCGCTACTCCGGCAACACGGACAGCTAGTAATGTTTAGCAATGATACGGCTTATGTTAAGATTAGTTCGCAGCCGTTGCTGAATATGGTTAAAGACAAAGTACCTAATATTGAAGAAGCTTTTTTGCAAGTGTTTAACAGTCGAGTAGCAGTAAAAGTAGTTTTAACAAATCCCGCTGCAACTAATAGTTCCCGCACCCAAGATTTGCCCAATTCTAACGAACGTGTTGCCGAAACTCCTCGGAATTCTCCTGCTGCGATCGATGAGAATCAACAGGTAGAGCACTCGGGTAATTCTGAGATGGCAGGTAATTTTTTGGGGGACGGAGGAGAAGAGCAAAAACACTCTTGGGCGAACGAAAATACTGCTGCTAATGTGCCAAATGTTTCTGAACCGTTGCGGCAGATCAACACTTCTACAGACTCTCAGAATGAGTTAAATGCTCAGGCTGTAGCGGTACGGGCTGATGCTCAAGCTGTCGCGAATACGAGCAAGCAATGGGCTGATATGTTTGACGGGCAAGTAGTCGATTTGTCGGATGATTTAGAGATTTGGGAGTCGGAAACTTTTAGATTGGAATCTGAACCGGATTTTCCTGAGTTATCTTCTGATGTTGATGAGGATGATTTAATCGATTGGTAATCGATTGATTTTGGGAGTTCAATCAAGATGTTTGTAGTGAGGACTTTAGTCGGCTAATTTAGGGCTTGCTGAAAAAGTGTACGTACTGGAAAAACGAGGCTACACAGATTAACAAATAGTAGGTTGATGGCTAAATTTCCCAAATTTAGCCATCAACGAACAAGGACAGTGCAAGGGTTTTGAGAATCTATAATCCTATAACTTGCACTTGTGAGAGTTTCAAAAGATTGAAGCCGTTATCTGGAAAACTTTCTACTTTTATTCAGCAAGCCCTAATTTAGATGCGGACTAAAGTCCTCACTACAAACCTATTTGACAGGTGTTTTACTGGGGCGGGAGGGAAATGTGGAGAATTTCGTCGTTGGCGCAGCCCTCGGAGCCGATCGCCGAAAATCCCGCCCTAGTGTAAACTCGAAATTCCTGCTCGTGTAGCGTCATCAAAAAAGCCACCGTAACACCCGCGTCAAAAGCCTCTCGCAACAACCGCGCCGTCAAAGCCCCTGCAATACCCCGCCGCCGAAAAGCAGCCGGCACACCAATTCCCGCGATTTCCGTCGTCTGGTTTTGCGGTGGCGTGCAGATTCCAGCGCCCGCAGGTTCGCCCGTTGCTGCGACGCGGGCGAGTACCGCAATCCCACCCGCCGCCAGAGTTTTCCGAAGACTGTCAACATCTTCAGGGCTGGGTGCAGCCTCTCCATAAGCCTCGTTTTGCGCCGCCACAGTACCCAAAAGTTCGTCATCGGAAACTGGCAGAATTAGCTCGATTTCCGGCGGAATCGGCAGCAATTTCTCCGATCCCGGAGTGCAAATCATCAGCGGTAAGCGTCCCTCAACGGTGAAACCAGCGGATATCAGGGCTTCTTCGACAGCGGGCGCGAGTTTCGTGACATACTCCAAACGTGGCTGTCGATCGCGGTCAGAGTACGCAGCAATTAGTGCGTTAACATCGGCGAGGGAGGGTGTGGCGCCATCTTCGGGAATCGCATAATTCAGATAAGGGTTGGTGGTGTGGGGGCTGAATGTAGCGAGGAAGGGGCCGATATGCTCGGTGTCGCGCTGCTGGCTGGCGGCAAAACGCAGGTATGCTTGAATGCGAGATTCCATAGATTTATTGCAAAAATAGTTAGGACGGGCAGGATGCCCATCCCACAAAAACTTTTTTTCTTCTTGTGGAACGGGCATCTTGCCCGTCCAAAAATAAGACGGGCAGGATGCCCATCCCACAAAAACTTTTTTTCTTCTTGTGGAACGGGCATCTTGCCCGTCCGAAAATAAGACGGGCAGGATGCCCATCCCACAAAAACTTTTTTTTCTTGTGGAATGGGCATCTTGCCCGTCCGAAAATTTGATGAGAAGGAATTTTACAATTTTGTACGATCAAATTGCTATCCTGAAAACCGATGCTTTTAAGCTGATTCTGGTTTTGGCAACGAAGACGGAAGCACCAACAATTCGGCAGTCGATCGCTTCTCAACCATTTCCTTAGTAATCGTACACCGTGTCACATCCTTGCGCGACGGCAACTCGTACATCACATCTAACATTAATTCTTCGACAATTCCCCGCAGTGCCCGCGCTCCTGTTTTGCGGCGGTATGCCTCTTGCGCGATCGCCCGAATCGCATCCGTCTTAAACTCCAACTGTACATTATCCATTTTTAGCAGCTTTTGATACTGCTTCACCAAAGCATTGCGGGGCTCCGTCAAAATCGCCATCAGCGTTTCCTCATCCAGCGGCTCTAACACCGCCGCCACCGGCACCCGCCCGATAAACTCTGGAATCATCCCATATTTTACCAAATCGTCCGGTTCCAGTTGCTTGAGCACATCAGCGGCCCGCTTTTCCTTCGGCTGAGCTTCTCCCGGCTGAATAAAACCCATTGACTTTTTACCCGTTCTCTGCTCGATCACTTTTTCCAAACCGACAAAAGCGCCACCGCAAATAAACATAATATTGCTGGTATCAATTTGGATGCAATCTTGATACGGGTGCTTGCGGCCGCCTTGGGGTGGTACATTGGCGATCGTCCCCTCCAGCATTTTCAGCAAAGCCTGCTGCACTCCTTCCCCAGAGACATCCCGAGTAATCGAAGGATTTTCGCTCTTGCGGGCAATTTTGTCAATTTCATCAATATAAATAATTCCGCGCTGCGCCTCTTCCACGTCCATATCTGCCACTTGCAGCAGCCGCAGCAAAATATTTTCCACATCTTCTCCGACATAGCCGGCTTCCGTCAGCGTCGTCGCGTCAGCCACCGCAAACGGCACGTCCAGCATATCCGCCAAAGTCTGAGCCAGGAGAGTTTTGCCGCAGCCCGTCGGCCCGATTAACAAAATATTCGATTTTTGTAGTTCTACTTCTTCCGGCGGGTGCTTGCCGCTATTTTTGGCATGGATAAAGCTGAGGCGCTTGTAGTGGTTGTAAACTGCCACCGAGAGGACTTTTTTCGCCTCCTCTTGACCGATCGCATTTTCGTCGAGATAATTTTTAATTTCCCTCGGCTTGGGAATTTGGCTCATCGAGATACTTTTGCCCGAGGTAGCGCGGCGTTTTTGCGTTGTTTCCTGCTTCGGAACCGCTGCTGCTGCGGGCACAGCACTCGAATCAAACAACTCCTCATCTAAAATTTCATTGCACAAATCAACGCATTCATCGCAGATATAAACCCCGGGGCCTGCGATTAACTTTCGCACTTGCTCTTGAGACTTGCCGCAAAACGAACATTTTAGATGGGAGTCGTACTTAGACATAACAGCCTCTTAATTCAGTGCAGTGACGTTTTCTCCCGCAGCCGGAAGGTTTTCTTTTGCGATAACTCGATCGACCAATCCGTAATCTTTGGCTTCATCGGCTGACATAAAAAAGTCGCGTTCTGTATCTGCCTCTAATTTGTCGATCGGTTGACCAGTATGGTGCGCTAACAATTGATTCAGCTTACGCTTATGATAAAGGATTTCTTTGGCTTGAATCTCAATATCTACTGCTTGACCTTGAGCGCCTCCGAGCGGCTGGTGGATCATAATCCGGGAACTCGGAAGAGACATCCGCTTTCCGTGGGCTCCCGCTGTCAGCAGAAATGCGCCCATACTTGCAGCCAAACCGTAACAAATCGTCACCACATCCGGGCGAATTTGCTGCATGGTATCATAAATTGCCATACCCGCCGTTACCGAGCCGCCGGGGGAATTGATGTACATTTGGACATCTTTTTCTGGGTCTTCGGCATCTAGATACAATAGCTGAGCTACGATCGAATCAGCCACTTCGTCGGTTACCGGAGTTCCTAAAAACACAATGCGCTCCCGCAGCAAGCGCGAGTAAATGTCAAATGCCCGCTCGCCCATCCCCGACTGTTCTAGTACCATCGGCACTACATTGCTGGGGCTGGAGCTGACATCAAAATCGTTATAGCTTGTAATTAGGTAATTGGAAGATTGAGATACCACCATAAGACACCAGTCAAGGATTCTAGACAATTTGCTGCTGTTGAAAGCTTGAAATTAAGCCGCCAGCTTTTAACTATTATGCCTCTTCTGAACTCAGATGGGGGGAATGGGGAGTTTTGAGTATTCAATTTCTTGGTGCGAAGCTGGCGTGACTCGAAACGCTCCGATGGTGCATGAGTTAAAACGCTTAGTTACAAATCAACGCTGTTTCTAGTGCGCGCCCCAATCTTGTGTAGAACTTAGCAACAGAAACCTGGTTTCTTCGCAAAATCTCGGTTGGGTGGCGAGACATCTACATAGAAACCGGGTTTCTAGCCCCCGTGCATTCAGTTCTGTTTTAGTCAGCAGAAGGGTTCACACCGTGAACCCTTCTGGTTGTACTTTCTCGAAGCCAAACTAGAAGGTTTTACTCTTCGCCTACGACTTCCACGTCGATCGCGCTCGTGACTGCTTCAGCAGACTCTTCGGCGTCTGATTCTTCTGCTTCTTCCTCTGCTGCTGGAGTCAAAGAGCCTTCAGGTACGAGTTCAATTGTCCCTTTTTCTTCCAACCATTTCAGGGTTTTTTGTTTTAGCAAGTCTTCTGCTACAAATTCCCGCAACTTTTCAGGGTCAAAATTCCCTTTGGGAAACTGCTTTCTGACTTTTGCTACTTCTGCTACTACTTCTGCTGGTTCAACAGATAAGGATTCCAGCTTGGCTACTTCTGCCAGAGCTAGAGTTTGTTTGAGCCTTTCTACTGCTTCCGGACGAGAGCGTTCCCGCATCGGGCCGATATTTTGTTCGGTAAACAGTTGGTTGATATCTATGCCATAATTTTTCAACTGCATGGCTTGTTGGTTGAGCAAATAATCGATTTCGCGATCGACCATTGTTGCGGGAATTTCCACATCTATGAGCTGAACCAGTGCTGCTGATATGGCTTTTTCCTTATTAACTGATAACTTGTTTTCTTGCTCTGTTTTAAACCGAGTTTCGAGGGATTCGCGCAGTTGTGCTAAAGTTTCAAACTCGCTAACTTCTTGGGCAAAGTCGTCGTCCAACTCCGGCAATTCCTTTTCCTTCAGTTCTTTCAGAGTAATCGTAAATACTGCTGGTTTTCCCGCCAATTCTTCACTGCTATATTCATCAGGGAACTGGACGGAAACTTCTCTAGTTTCTCCGGGGTTCATCCCGATCATGCCTTGAATAAAGCCCGGTACAAACTGATTCTCCGACAATTCTACTTGAAAGTCTTCGGCATCGCCGCCGGGAATTTCTGCGGGAGTTTCACCTTCGGCTGCTTCGGTAAATCTACCTGCGAAATCAACCAAAGCCATGTCTCCCAATTGAGCTGGCCGGCCTTCTACGGGGATTAAAGTCGCTTTGTCCGATCGATATTTTGCCAGTACCTCATCTACCTGAGCCTCATCATACTTAACTTCTTCTGCTTGAAGCTGCAAGCCGGTGTACTGACCCATTTTTACTTCGGGTTCTACATCAACCTTAGCCGAAAAAGTCAGAGGCTGTTCTGGATCGAACTTTCCTAGCAATTCTTCAAACTCAGTGCGGAGTTCAAAACTGCCAATTGCCGGAATTTTTTCTTGTTCGAGAGCTTTTTGCAGTGAATCATTAATCAAATTTTCCAAAGCTGTAGCTTTCAAGCGAGTCTGGCCCAGGCGCTGTAGCAAAACTTGGCGGGGAACTTTGCCTTTGCGGAACCCAGGAATATTGACCTCGCGAGCGAATTGTTTAATTACCTGCTCGTAAGCTTGTTTTGATTTTTCTGATGGCACTTCGATTTCCAAACCAATTTGACTGGCTGGAAGTTTTTCCTGGGTTACTTTCATCGGCTTTTGTGATATTTAACAATTTTGATAAAATACATACAAATCTGACTTTGCTTGCATTTTAAGTTTGTACGCTTTGACTTGTAGCGACATAACTACCAACACCTCTACCGGATGAGACTGTAAGTCGTTTCCGGCTACTTTTTTCGCTCTTGCCAAATAGTTTTGGTTTGAGGATACTAGGTTTTGCTGCTAGGAATGTGGAGGTTAAGTCCAGTGACGCTCCTACACCAATTGCAAGCGTTATGGTGTAGGCATCTGAGTCCTGTTAAGGATATCCAGATCTTCCTTCAAGGTACTCCAATTGTTTCCCTCTACGGCATTTTATAGTGAGGAACACGTCCCGCCCCACTCTTGGTTTCAAAAATGAAATTCCAAGCACCTTCGTGCCTTGAAAATTTTACTCGCAGGAGGCCGCCACAATTAAATGTGTCACTTCCCTACGAAACCCCCTATCTTCAGTTGTCAAGGTTCAGTATATTGGTAGCATTTTCGGCTGCCCAATAACTACAATCGTAGCATTCAAACCCTTACTGGGGAAAGTTTTGGTTCTATTTGCTCGTCTCCTGATTCACCCGCCCACTCCCAAGACCTGCGCTTGTTGGCAGGCGGGTGGAATCGTCATCTCGCTCGCCTTTCATCCCACAGTAAGTGGAGTATTACTATACTGTGGGGATTTCCGTCTGTCGAGCTAATAGCCGATGCACCATAGCATATATCGCCCTCGGATGTCAATCCGACCGGCATGAGCGGGCGATCGGATTGAATGGATGCGTTTGCTCAAATGCAGGTATCCCAAAACCAACTTGATGTGGATTGGGCGCGAGCAGATGGCAAAAGATGCTAAACTAAGATTGAGTACGATCGACCACCTCGGTTACTTGCACCCTTGCCATCTGCTCGCGCCCTGATGTCGCATAAAATTAATTTAGTTCGATCGGCTACTGTGCATTGAAATTGTATATTTCCTAAACCGATCAAAAATCCTCTCTCTCCCCCCCTCTCCCCCTCTCCCCCTCTCCCCCTCTCCCCCTCTCCAGATGCACAAAAGCTTATTCAGTATTGCAGTTATTTAAATTTTAGATTTCGATCGTTTAGACTCTAATTTGTGGAGGAAACTAATTTGTCTCAATCCTATCGAGTTGCCATTTTAGGAGCCACCGGCGCAGTCGGTGCCGAGTTACTAGAACTCCTGCACAGCCGGAGTTTTCCCATTTCAGACTTGAAGCTGCTGGCTTCGGAACGTTCAGCAGGCACAACTTTGCCCTTTGGCGGCGAGATGCTGCCGGTCGAAGCTGTATCGGAGCGATCGTTCGATAATGTAGATCTAGTGCTCGCCTCCGCCGGCGGTTCTATCTCTAAACTGTGGGCTCCGAAAGCAGTGGCAGCCGGGGCCGTGGTAATCGACAATTCCAGCGCTTTCCGTATGGATGCGACGGTACCTCTAGTTGTTCCCGAAGTCAATCCCCAAGCTGCGGCAACTCACCGAGGTATCATTGCTAATCCCAACTGCACCACGATTTTGATGGCAGTTGCCGTTTGGCCGCTGCACAAAGTTAAACCAGTCAAGCGCATAGTTGTAGCGACTTACCAGTCTGCCAGCGGCGCGGGCGCCAGGGCAATGGAGGAAATGAAAGATCAAGCCAGAGCAATTTTGGCAGGGGAAATTCCCAAAACCGATATTTTTCCCTACCCCTTGGCTTTTAACTTGTTTCCGCACAATACACCAATTAACGATTTAGGGTATTGTGAGGAAGAGATGAAAATGGTCAACGAAACTCGGAAGATTTTTGGTACTGACGAGATTAGAATTAGTGCGACTTGCGTCCGGGTTCCCGTACTCCGCGCCCATTCGGAGGCGATTAATCTGGAGTTTGCAGAGCCTTTTAGCCCGATCGACGCTAAGGAAATCTTAAAGGAGGCGATCGGCGTTAAGCTGGTAGAAGACTGGCAAGCTAATTATTTCCCGATGCCCGTCGAGGCCAGCGGTAAGGATGAAGTGCTAGTCGGCAGGATTCGCCAAGATATTTCTCACCCCTGCGGGTTGGAGATGTGGCTGAGCGGCGATCAAATTCGCAAAGGGGCTGCTTTAAATGCGGTGCAAATAGCTGAGTTGCTAGCAGACAAAGGTTTGCTGCAAATCCAACAAGCAGCGGCTATTTCTACTTAGGGCGAGTGGGCCCAAAAAATAGATGCAAGTCCCCTACGTCAGGAGTGGAGATCTCAAAATTTTAGAGCCTAGTTGAAGAACCCAGATTCATCTGTGGAGTCAATTTAACATCTAAAATTTAACATCTAAAATCGACTGAATCTGACAATAGGGCAATTGAAATGAAGATTTTAGATAAATCTTGCATCTGAAATCAAAAATTTAAAATCAAAAATCAACAGTCTAAAATCGGAGAAAGTGTGGTAAAGTTTGGACGGGTTCTGACTGCAATGATTACGCCGTTTAAGGAAGACGGCAGCGTTAACTATGCGGTAGCAGAACAATTGGCAATTCATTTAGCCGATCGCGGTACGGATAGCTTGGTAATGTGCGGAACTACGGGCGAATCTCCCACTATGAGCTGGGATGAAGAGTACCAATTATTTCAGGTGGTACAAAAGGCAGTAGCCGGTAAAGCTTTGGTAATCGCAGGAGCCGGGTCGAATTCGACCTCAGAAGCCATCGAAGCTACGCAAAAAGCAGCTAAACTCGGGTTAGACGGCTGTTTGCAGGTAGTTCCTTATTACAACAAGCCGCCGCAAGAAGGTTTGTACAATCATTTTCGGGCGATCGCGCAATCTGCTCCAGAATTGCCTATAATGTTATATAACATCCCCGGTCGCACTGGCCAGAATATGTTGCCCGAGACAGTAGCTCGATTGGCAGAAATCCCCAACATTGTGGCAGTCAAAGAAGCAAGTGGCAACCTAGATCAAGCAAGTCAAATTCGGTGCTTGACATCACCGGAATTTGCGATCTATTCTGGAGATGATTCCCTAACTTTGCCAATGTTGGCGGTAGGAGGATCTGGTGTAGTTAGCGTAGCCAGCCATCTGGTAGGAGAGCAACTGCAACAGATGATTAAAGCTTTCGAGGCCGGTCAAGTTCAAGTCGCTACCCAGATTCACTTGCAACTTTTTGACCTGTTTAAAGCTCTTTTTCTCACCACAAATCCCATTCCTGTTAAGGCAGCTCTTAAACTTCAAGGCTGGGATGTGGGTTCCACCCGTCCGCCCCTGTGCGCTCCGCCCGTTGAGGTAACTCAAAAGTTAAAGGACGTACTGAGTCAGCTAGCCGCAGTATCTGCTAGCTAGATAGGCGAGAACGAGTTTTCAGACAACTGAATATTAGTTGCCATCGGTCAGTAGTGCGAGCCTCGGAACTCGCGAACGTCATCAGTCATTAGTCATTAACTGTTAGTAAGTAACTGACTGTCAAGGATTAAAGACTGGGAATAAAAGACTCAAGACTGAAGACAACTGACTGTACGGGTTCGCAAAACCCGCAGGGGAGTTTTCCATCATAAATATGTGGAAAAAAATCGCCCTACTAACCAACAGCCGAAAAAAGACGACAGACAAAAGACGACAGACAAAAGACAACAGACAACAGACTCATAACAAAAATAACTAACAAAGGATACGCATGATCAAAAATACAACTGCATCAGCTCTAAAAGTTATTCCCCTCGGCGGGCTGCACGAAATCGGTAAAAACACTTGTGTGTTCGAGTACGGCGACGAAATAATTCTTTTAGATGCAGGTTTAGCTTTCCCCACAGATGGAATGCACGGTGTAAATATTGTCCTCCCAGACATGACTTACCTGCGGGAAAACAACCACAAAATTAAAGGTATGATCGTGACTCACGGTCACGAAGATCACATCGGTGGCATCCCCTATCACCTCAAACAATTTGAAATTCCAGTCATCTACGGCCCGCGCTTGGCGATGGCTTTGCTAGCCGGAAAATTGGAAGAAGCCGGAGTGTCTCACCGCACTGAATTGCGGACTGTTCGCCCCCGGGATACAGTCAGAATTGGTAAGCATTTCTTAGTTGAATACATTCGCAACACTCACTCGATGGCCGACAGTTTCACTGTGGCAATTCACACTCCCGTCGGAATTATTATTCACACTGGAGACTTTAAAATTGACCACACTCCTGTAGACGGCGAGCATTTTGATTTGCAAAAGCTGGCGGAGTACGGCGAAAGAGGCGTGCTGTGCTTGATCAGCGATTCTACTAACTCGGAAGTTCCTGGTTTTACCGCTTCAGAACGTTCTGTAGCTCCGAATTTAGACAGAATTATCGCTCAAGCAACGGGACGAGTGATGCTGACGACTTTTGCTTCTTCGGTACACCGATTGCAAATTGTTTTGGAATTGGCTAAGAAAAACAATCGGTATGTCGGAGTGGTTGGCCGCTCGATGCTGAACGTCATCGCTCACTGCCGCAATCTCGGCTACATCAAATGCGAAGATAGTATTTTCAAACCGTTGAAAGAAATCCGCAATTTGCCAGATGACAAGGTTTTGATTTTAACTACAGGTTCCCAAGGCGAACCGATGGCGGCGATGACTCGCATTGCTAACGGCGAACATCATGAAGTGAAAATCAGAAAGGGCGATACAGTCATTTTCTCGGCTAATCCGATTCCTGGAAATACGATCGCAGTGGTAAATACGATCGATAAACTGATGATGCTGGGAGCAAACGTGGTTTACGGCCGCGACAAAGGAATTCACGTTTCCGGCCACGGCTGTCAAGAAGACCAAAAGTTAATGATTAACATGACTCGTCCCAAGTTCTTCTTACCCGTCCACGGAGAACACCGGATGCTGGTTCAGCACTCCAAGACTGCTCAAAGCATGGGCATTCCCGCGAGCAATATGGTGATTATTGACAACGGCGATGTGGTTGAGTTGACCGAAAATTCGATGCGACTCGGTACTAAAGTGCCTTCAGGAATTGAATTGGTAGACTCTTCGCGATCGGGCGTAGTCAAAGCAAACGTCCTCAAGGAACGTCAGCAGTTAGCCGGAGATGGCGCTGTAACGGTAGCGGCAGCTTTGAACTGGGAAGGCAAGTTAGTCGCTAAGCCAGAAGTCCACTTAAAAGGTGTAGTGACATCCGCCGATCGCGCGGAAACGATCGGACTAATCAATCAAACCATTGAAACAGTTTTGAGCGATCGCTGGTCGGAATTTGTCCTACCTGCTACTGCTGAATCGCCAGTTAATGTTGACTGGGTAGGAGTTCAAACCCAAATCGAAAAAGCAATTGGGCGAGTGCTGCGCCGGCAACTGCAAAGCAATCCGATGCTGGTATTCCTGATGCAAATTCCTGAAGAAGCAGTGCGATCGGAATTTGTGCAAAGAGCTCAGCTTTCGATTGAAGCACCTAAGCTAGCATCATCATCATCACCATCATCATCATCACCATCATTGCCATCCCCAGTACCAGTCCCGGCTAACGCAGTAACAGGTCGTCGTCGTCCTCGGACTGCTGCAAAAGTAGCTTCCGTTGTCTCCTAGTATTAGTAATCCCTGGCTTTGCGCCAGGGATTTGTTTTTCAACGGCAGATAATATCAAATCCGGTAGCATTGGAATTATAAGAGTGCGATCGTCTTAGCGATCGATCTATGTCGCTTTTCGATCCGCTCGCACTCTCACCAAAAGAATGGGTCTGAAGCCCCGTCCTTATAGGACGGCTTTAATTCTCTTTAATTTTATCGATTAGATCAATAATATATGGTATGGTCGAGTAAATCAAACAGCAAAAAATAATGAAAGCAAGGTATCAGTACAGAATCTATCCAACCGACCAACAACGACAGAGCTTGGCTCAATTGTTTGGCTGTGTTCGAGCTAGCCTGGAACGATGCTCTTGCACTTTGCAAGCAATCAGAAAGAAGATTTAAATCAGCAGAACTCCAGAAAATAGTAATTACTCAAGCCAAGCAATCCGAAGAAAGAGCCTGGCTAAGGGAAGTATCGGTAGTTCCTTTGCAGCAATCCGTAGCCGATTTGGAGACAGCTTTTAAGAACTTTTTCGATTCCTGCAAAGGAAAGAGAAAAGGACGTAAAGTTGGGTATCCCAAGTTCAAAAAGAGGACTAACAATTAATCTGCTAGATTTACTCTTCGCGGTTTCTCCAGGTCGGAGGACGGTGGTGTCTATTTAGCCAAGATTGGGATTGTCAAGCCGATTTGGTCGCAAAAGTTACCATCTGAGCCTAGCTCTGTCACGGTAATCAAGGATTGTACAAACCGCTATTTCCTGAGTTTTGTCGTAGAAGTTCAGCCAATTCAGTCTGAGGCTAAGAATCCAAGTATCGGGATTGATTTAGGGATTAAAACCTTTGCGGTGATGAGTAATGGCGAGAAAGCCGAAAGTCCTAGCTATAAAAAGTTAGACCAGAAAGTTCGCAAACTGCAACGCAAATTAGCCCGCCAACCAAAAGATTCTAGGAGAAGAAATGTAACTCGCATCAGAATTGCCAAGTTGCACAATCAAATTGCCGATACCCGTAAAGATTTCCTGCACAAATTGTCAACCAAAATAGTTAACGAAAACCAAGTGATTGTTTTGGAGGATTTGAACGTGTCGGGCATGGTCAAAAACCGGAAGCTTTCCAGGGCAATTAGTCGGCAAGGATGGAGAGAATTCCGAACACTTTGCGAGCGTCAGTCGGAGAAGTTTGGTAGGGAGTTCAAAGTAATTAGTAGATGGGAACCTACCAGTCAAGTGTGTGCAGACTGTGGGTTTAAATGGGGCAAGATTGATTTATCTATTCGTTCGGTTCTTTGTTTAAGTTGTGGCACCGAGCAAGATAGAGATGAGAATGCTGCTAAGAATATAGAACAAGTCGGGATGGGGAATCGCCACGACTTTAAACGGACGCGCTCGGGACTGTAAGACTACTTCGGTAGCTTTTCCCCGATGAAGCGTCAAGAATCACCGTTCCTTCAGGTCGGTGAGTATTTCAATCATCCAAATATATTATTCGGATGCCACCGGGAACGATCTAAATCCTATCGACCCTAAAAAGAAGGATTAGCTATTAAATTGGATCGATTTTTCATGGTATTTATTAAACAATGGGAGTGGTGGTAAAAGTTTTATTTTTACCACCACTCCCATTATTTAATTTTACTTAATTAAATGCTGAAACTTAAGCATTTATAGCAACCGCTTTCCTCAGTTATACCGTTTCAGTGTGAATGTTTTATAAAGCATCGAAAGTTAATTTTACCGAGCAACTAGGGCATCGGTTCAGTAAAAGAAATTGACACAAGTGGCATAGTATGTATGTTGATGTAGACCTTGGCAGGGCGATCGCATGAGGAAAAAAAAATGGTTGGCGATCGCGTCGCGATCTACTGTCGCCCTCATGCGATCGCCCCTACATAACACATATTTCGTTCTTTTTGTCAAAATATTCTACTGTACCGACGCCCTAGGGTAGACTATAAATAAGGTGTGACACCAATAAACTTTATGAAACGTAGAACATTTAATACACTACCTTTTTTTGCACTTGGACTCGGCTTCACAAGCTGCAATCCATTCCCATTTCATTCTGATTCCCCTCCTAGAGAGCGCGGTATTGAGTTGACTGGTGAAAATGATTCAAATTCCTTTGCTGCTCAAAATCAGCTTAACTGGATGGGGCACTGGTTAAGGGAAGATAAACGCGAGGTTTTGGTACGAGAAGTGGCACAAGAGTTCTCATTTTTACATCAGAATATCGCTCTCAAACTTAAATTTTGGCAACAACTGAATTTGGCGCATAAACCGGGGACAGCCAAAGCGATCGCATCTGCAATTCGATCGGGAAAGTTAGATTGGGATATTGTTTGGTTGGATGAAGATATTTACACCCTAGTTTCAGAAGAGTTAGGCAATCCTAAATGGGGAGAACAACATCTCGTCAACTTTGAAGAAGTTGCAGGATTTACAGAAACACAAAAACCTTTTATTATTCAAGATCCGAGCTATCGCAATCAAACCGGGGGATTTTTAGTCGGCCCTTATATAGAGGGATATTATCATGCGCTGTTTTATAATAAAAATGTTGCCGCTCAAATAGGCATTAATATCAAATATGAAGGAATGACTTTTGATGACCTCCTCGGTTATGCTGAAGCTGTAAATCTCTACAATCGCCAAACTAAAAATAACATCGCCACATTTTATGAGAGCAAAGATTGGATGACACTAGAGATTCTGTTTCAAAATTTAGTCAAATCAGAAATTTTAGATTTTAAGGAAGCCAAATCGGAAGTCGGTTCATCTGAAAAGAATGCTGCCCTCTTCAAAACATTACAAGCATTAGAAACGCTAGGTAAGTTTAATCCATTGATTCCATCGCATCGAGAAAATAATTGGGCAAATACCCGACATCTCATGTTGGACGATCGCGCTCTCTTTTATGTCAATGGCACTTGGATGTACAGCCACTGGCACGGAATGGATGCTCAAAAAATGTCTAAGATTGTCCCTGTAGAACTGCCTTATTTTCAAAAAACTAACCATTATTTAGGAGGTTATATCCCAACTTGGGGAGTCTTAAAAAACTCTAAAAATCGCGATAGCGCTATTAAATTGCTGATGAATTGGTGTACACCAAAAGTTGCAGAAAAATGGGTTCGCTATACCAGAAATCCGACGGGAATTAGGGGAAATCTCGCTGTTGCTGAATCTGGGATAGATAGTTTCGGAGAGTTTCAAAGTGATATCACTGCCCGGTATGGTGCCAATGTGCATTATTCTAACTACACGGGTTATCTATTTGGAGCCAAAAATCGCAATTTATCGAAGGTGCTTCATCAACAAATCAGAAATCTTCTAGCGGGTGAGATTACTGCTAAAAATTCCTACCAACAAATTTTATCGAAAATTCAATAAATCATGAAAAAGTTTTGGCAAAGCTTAGCATTTAAGATTGGGACAGCAGTCATTGGTGTTGAGATCGTTGCACTCACTTTAATGGGTTCTTACTATGTCAATCGATTTTCTAATGAGATTGATAAAACACTCACAACACAAATCCAATTGCCAGCAAAACTAATTGCTCAAGGGTTGCTAAATTATGAAGCAGTCAGAGATCGCGCTGTGATGGAAAACCTTGTGGGAGAAAAGTTATTAGATACATTAGCAATTGGAACTAACGGCAAAGTCTATTATTCGATGAATTCAGAGGATGTAGGCAAATCGGTTAAAGCGATCGCAGGCTTCAAGATTGAGGAAAACTTCGAGCAAACCTTTAAGGTGAAGCAAGTCATCGCAGTTTCCGATGGATTAATCCACATTGCACCGCTGCGTCTAGAAGATGGAAAATTGATTGGTTTTTTGTATATCAAAGCTGGAATCGAGCGAATTCAAAACCGCAAGAAAGACATTATTATTATATTTTTACTGGGGTCATCTGCTTGTATTGCTGCAACATCTGCTGCAATTTTATTGCTGTTTAATTCTACAATATTTAGCAGAATTAAAGAAATTTTACAGATTCTCAAACAAGTTGAATCCGGCAGTCTAGATGTGCGCTGCGATCGCAAAATTCAATCCGATGAAATAGGAGAGCTGCAATTGGGTGTGAACTCTACAATTGAGCGATTATCCGATTTGCTAAGTAACTTAGAACAGCGAGTTCGCGATCGCACTGAACAATTAGCAGGGGCTTTAAAGGAAAATAAAATTTTACTTGAAGAATCCCAACAGCGCGCGATCGAACTCAAACAAGCTAAAGAAGCTGCCGACAATGCCAATCAAGCCAAAAGCGAATTTCTCGCTAATATGAGTCACGAACTGAGAACTCCACTCAACGGCATTCTTGGTTATGCCCAAATCCTTCAACGTTCCAAGCACTTGGAGAAAAAACATAAAAAAGGATTGGGGATTATTTATCAATGCGGATATCACCTTTTAACTTTAATTAACGATATTTTAGACCTCTCTAAAATTGAAGCTGGCAAACTAGAACTCATTCCCACAGATTTCCATTTTCCCTCTTTTTTAGAAGCAGTTACCGAAATTTGTCGCATCCGTGCCGAAGAAAAAGGAATTGACTTTATATACGTACCCGAATCTAACCTACCTGTCGGTATTCATGCTGATGAAAAGCGGCTGCGACAAGTCTTAATTAATTTGCTGGGAAACGCCATCAAATTTACAGAACAAGGTGGCGTGACTTTCGCGATTCAAGCACAGGCGATCGCATCAGATCCATCAACCTATCGCTGGCGCTTCCAAGTTAGCGATACAGGAGTTGGGATGACTCCAGAGCAATTAGACACAATTTTTCTACCCTTTGAACAAGTGGGAAATACGAAAAAACAAGCAGAAGGGACTGGCTTGGGACTGGCAATTAGTTGGAAAATTGTGGAGTTAATGGGCAGTCAAATTAAGGCACAAAGCCAACTGGGTAAAGGAAGTATTTTCTCTTTCGATATAGAAGTTCCAGAATCGCAAAGTTGGGCAACAATTTCTCGCACCTCTCAACAAGGTACGATCGCAGGATATCGAGGCACAAAACAGTGCATTTTAGCGGTGGATGATAAGTGGGAAAATCGTGCAGTATTAGTTAATCTTCTTGAACCAATTGGATTTGAAGTTATCGAAGCAAGCAATGGAAAAGAAGCGCTAGAAAAAGCCGTTACACAGCCACCCGATGCAGTGATTACAGACTTAATGATGCCTGTGATGCACGGCTTTGAATTGCTGCAACACCTGCGCCAATCGCCAACATTGAAACAAGTCGTTGCGATCGCCTCCTCAGCCAGTGTCTTTGAAGCCGATCAATTTCAAAGTTTGGATGCGGGTGCAGACGACTTTTTGCCCAAACCCATTGACGCAGAATTGTTGCTGGCTTTGCTACAAAAATATCTGAAGTTGGAATGGGTGTATGAAAATGTGGCGACACCAGAACCGACACCTCCTGTATCCGACATCCGAGAGTCGCAGCTACCCCCAGCCAACCTTCTAGCGCAACTGAACGATTTAGTCAAATGGGGGGATTTAGACGAACTTGCCGAAGTTGCCGCATATGTACAACAAACTCATCCCGAATGCGCTGCTTTCGCTCAACACTTGATTCAACTGGCACAAAATTGTCAGGTGAATGAGCTAAGACAAGTATTAGGAAAAGCTGTTAATGCGTAAATATTTGAGATTAGACTATTGACTGATTTTATGATGCAGATATAGCAATCATTGCAGGAGTCGTAAAAGTTTTACCCCTCCCAACCCTCCCCTTACTAAGGGGAGAAAGTAAGAAATTCACAAATGATTTAGGATTGCTATGGTCAGAATACTGAACAAGAAAACAAGAAGTTGCTCTTTCGTCCTCCGACTATCAGGGGGATGCGAGGGGATCTCCGGGGAATTAACAGTGTTAACTGAACCGTATTGATTCATAAATCAGCTTTTTTAGTGTCAAATTTTCTCAAAAAAAATCAATCGATTTTAACCACAAATAAACGCAGATAGATTTAACAACTATCTGCGTTCATCTGTGTTTATCTGCTTAAATCTGCGGTCAAAAATCAACCACCAGCAACGGCTGGGACAATACTCACTTCATCACCATCTTTAAGAGCAGTTTCCGTACCTTCCAAAAACCGGATGTCTTCGCTGTTGACGTAGAAGTTGAGAAATCTTCGAGGCGATCCTTGTTCGTCGCACAGGCTTTTTTTGATGCCGGGACAATTTGTTTCTAACGCTTCAATCAGTTCGGAAATGTTTGCACCACCGCATTCTATTGTGGCTTGATTGTTAGTGAATTTTTGCAGTGGTGTGGGAATTAAAACTTTAACGGTCATGGTTAGTTGTTAATTGTGAGTTGTCAGTTGTGAGTTGTCAGTTGTTAATTGTTAGTTGTTGATTCCAATAACCAATAACCAACAACCAATAACTATTAAACAGAAGCTTGCTGCCATTCCAAACGTTCGAGTGTCCGGGCGCGTTCGAGGGCGCGCTCGAAGGCTTCCAGTTTTGGTTCGAGGGTGATGGGTTCGCCGATGTAACCTTGGACGGCTTCTTGGGTTTTCAAGCCGTTGCCGGTGATGTAGGCGACGGTGGTTTCTTCGGGGTCGATTTTACCTGCTTCTACGAGTTTTTTCAAGACTGCGATCGTCGTGCCGCCTGCGGTTTCGGTGAAGATGCCTTCGGTTTCTGCTAGCAGTTTCATGCCTTCGATGATTTCGGTGTCGCTGACGGATTCGATGTTTCCGCCTGTTTTGCGGGCGATGTCGAGGGCGTACATTCCGTCTGCTGGATTGCCGATCGCGATCGATTTAGCAATTGTATTCGGTTTGACTGGTGTTACGAAGTCGCGACCTTCGCGGTATGCTTGGGCGATCGGGGAACAGCCGTCAGCTTGAGCGCCGCTGAACCGGACTTTCTTGCCTTCAACCAAGCCGACTTCGGTGAATTCGTTGAAGCCTTTATAGATTTTGGTGAACAAAGAACCGGAAGCGAGGGGAGCAACTACGTGATCGGGCAATTTCCAACCTAGTTGTTCGATAACTTCGTAGCCGAGGGTTTTCGAGCCTTCGGAATAGTAGGGGCGCAAGTTGATGTTGACAAATCCCCAGCCGTGTGTATTGGCTACTTCGCAGCAGAGGCGGTTAACTTGGTCGTAGTTGCCGTGAACTGCCATCACAGTCGGATTGTAAATTAAGGTGCCTAGGACTTTGCCTGCTTCTAAGTCGGAGGGGATGAAGACTACGCAATCTAGTCCGGCGTGGGCGGCGATCGCAGCCGTGGAGTTAGCTAAGTTGCCAGTGCTGGCACAAGATACTGTTGTGAAACCCAATTCTCTCGCTCGGCTGAGGGCGACTGACACCACTCTGTCCTTAAAGCTCAGAGTGGGCATATTGACGGCATCATTTTTAATGTAAAGATTTTTGAGACCGAGGCGGCGCGCTAAGCGGTGGGATTTTACTAAAGGAGTCATCCCCGTGCCGACATCGATGACGTTTTCTGTAGCGACTGGTAAAAATTCGCGGTAGCGCCAGATTGAGTTGGGGCCTGCTTGGATGGTTTGGCGAGTGACGCGGCGGCGGATGGCGTCGTAGTCGTACTTGACTTCTAGCGGGCCAAAACAGCAATCGCAGACGTGCTTGGCTTGGAGTTCGTACTCTTCGCCGCATTCTTTACATTTGAGGGCTGTGAAGGTTGCTGCTGTGGATTGGGTTCTGGTCGCCTGGGTCATAGCTCAACTCTCTAGTTTTGCGATGTTTTCTTAAGTCTTAGGAAAGATTAGCACGCTCGATCTACCCCGTCAACTATACCCGATTTTTTTAGTCGGGATTAATTTTTGGCAGTTTCTTGCCCGAAATTGGAGGTTGACTGATAGTCCTCAATCTCTTTCTCAGAAAGGGTTTTAAGCTCTGCTGGGGAATGCTGGCCCAGAGGAAAATTATCTCAATTAACCGAACTCAAGAACAATTTTGCTGCAAAACTAATTTCAAAACTTTATAAAGTTTTTTGTGCTGGGTAAGTCCTAGACGCAACTCTCATATTTAAAGCAAAGGTACGTTGTTGCGATGCAAGCGCTCTTTCATAGATATAAAGAAAGAGCGCTGAAGCGCAACTACGTACCTTGAGGAAATCCAAAATTGTATTATCCACCGCTGACGGGGGGGATGAGTACAACTTCGTCGCCGTCTTGGAGGATGGTGTCGGGGGAGACGAATTCTAGGTTGACGCCGAAGCGGGTACGATCGCGCCACTGTTCTAATTGAGGGTATTGGCCGATCGAGCTTTCGAGCACTTCAGATACCGGGGTTTCGGGAGGAAGTTCTAGTGTAAGTTCCGAAACGCCGTAGGCTTCACTGAAGGCGGCGAATAGTTTAACGGTGATGGTAATCGAAGAGTTAGACACGGCTGTTTTGTGCGATCGACAGTTTGGCAATAATCAACTACACCATACAATTAATTGAGAATTACGCGCACCCAGGCTTAGAATTGAAAGCGGCAATCTTTAGTTAATTTTTAGCAGAGCTGGTAAAAATGACCGTTGATTGCAGCATAAAATCCGAACAGTCTTGTATGCCCATCGCTCTTACCAACCAGGCGTTAGAAGCAGTTGGCATCCACTTAAATGCAGCTAGCGAAGATTGAGTTAGCTGGTGTTGAGCCGAGGGCAAGACTACTTTTTGAGGAGGCGGTATCGATACTTCCCCGTAATTGTGGGAGAGTAGCAAAATATCGAACTAACTTTAGCGAGTAACAAAGCAGACTATGCTCTGCTAACTGGCTGATTCCCGACGAAAAATCTGGTTGTCCAGTCCAGCTTATAATTTCCAAAGCTTTGCTCCGCTTAGGAAGCGTGCCCTTCGATCTCAGAATAATAGTCAAGTTAACGCGAACCTGATATTTATGGCAAGTAACGATTTTAAAGTGCTTCAAATTATTGAAGCTAAAGGCTGGTATGCCTTTGGGAGTACGAAGCAAAGCCAGCACGTTGAGAGGTGGGTAAGGCCTGTGGTGTGTTGGGTTTTAATAGAAGATAAAAAAAAGCGGCGGATTGTGACTGCTACCGCTAGCTATCAGATCCAGATTGATGACAAAGAAGTCGAGTTTTTTGCCCATGAAAGCGAAATTCAAGATATCGAGAGCCTCCCCAAGTCTGTCTCGGTATCGGAATTTCTCAAAACAGAAGATTGAGATCGGGTGCACAAGGAGATTGTTTAACAAGTTATTAATCATTCCTTAGTAATTCCTTAAACTTGCTGCCGGATGCTTTTTCAATTGGAGGCAAAATCACTCTAATTGAGGAGAGGAGGAGAATTTATACTTTTGCCTTGCCTTCGGTATCTCTAGCCAAAGGTCTTCGGTACCCCAAAAAATAAAGAGGCCGGAAGATTGCTGGCATTGCCAACACGCTTCCGACCTTTGCTGAATAACAGGGTATGCATATGTTTTTAAAGTATGGCAGGCAAGCCTTATAAATATCAAGAGGACTATTGCAATCACCCACAGTAATTCCTTAAACTTGCTGCCGGATCCTTTTTCAATTGGAGGCAAAACCACTCTAATTGAGGAGATGCCAGATGAGAAGATAGCGAGAATTTATATTTTTGAGTTGCCTTGTGCGTCTCTAGCCGAAGGTTTTCAGTACCCAAAAAATAAAGAGGCCGAAAGATTGCTGGCATTGCCAACACGCTTCCGACCTTTGCTGAATAACAGGGTATGCATATGTTTTTAAAGTATGGCAGGCAAGTCTTCTAGATATCAAGAGGACTATTGCAATCACCCACTTTTACTTTTTGGGTATGTTTGCAAGGCTTCTACTATTTTAGACTGGAATTTTGAAATTTGAGGGCGGTGATGGTTACAGGTTAAGGATTCTAGCTATTTTTGTGTAGCACTCGCTACATAAAAAAGGCGGGTCGATCGCACATCCTGCCTAAATTGTTTGCATTCAAAGAGCAAAAGTGCGATGGCT
>NZ_JAEQCB010000066.1:0-17656 GCF_020738785.1 Microcoleus sp. PH2017_05_CCC_O_A
GAGCGCTGAAGCGCAACTACGTACCTTTTTGATTTGAGGTATGTTGTTGCGCTTTAGCGCTCTTTCATCCTAATATAAGAAAGAGCGCTGAAGCGCAACTACGTACCTTTTTGATTTGAGATTTACAGAGATTCAAAAGTAGCAGTAAAACCCTCTAAAGTCAAGCATTCTTCCATAAAATCCTCTACATCATTGACATTTTCCAGTTTATATTCCATGATGCGTTCACCGTCGCCTTTCATCTTTTTGGAAGAAAGAGGCGTAGCCGGATATTTGTCAGCAATGACTTTGAAAGCTTTGGAATTGAGAGTCCAGCTTTCCGCAGAACATTTAATGATTAAAAGCCACATGATAAAATCCCTCCTTGGGTTTGGTTTATTAATAGAAAACTCGGCGGTTGAAACCGCGTCTATACAAACTTGCACGTGCCTCCGCAGGTTGAAGAATTGACGGTGAAAATTGCGTTATTTTCTTCAGTTATTTTCTTCAGTCCGCGGAGGCGGACTTTGCTTGTGTAGACGCGGTTTCAACCGCCGTCTTCTTTATCTTTCTGGCGGTTTCAACCGCCGTCTTCTTTATCTTTCTGGCGGTTTCAACCGCCGTCTTCTTTATCTACTCGATAGTGCCGACAAATCAAGAGATTCTGTTGTTTGGAAAAAAGCTAAAAGGCGATCGACTATTTGAGCAACACCACCCTTAACATTCGACTCAACATTCAAAGGCATCACCGGATCGTGCAGTGACAAGCGTAGCAGAAACCAGCCCGATTCGCTAGCTGACGTGCAGGAAACTCGCAAACCTTCGTAATTATTGGGTACAATTCCCCAGTCGGCTTGGGTTGAGACAAATTCTTGCAGTTTCTCAATTACCAAATTTCCCTGAGCTTTGAAATCATCCACACCAATTTTAATCCGAAACTCTGCACTTTCTTCAGGTTCTTGTAAATTCGCAATTAAATCCGGCAAAGATTGATTAGCTAATTTGGATTTAGCCAATTCAATCAATAATTTGCTCACCAAGTAAGCGCCATCATCCAGAAAGTAATTTTCCTTCAAAGCGCCATGTCCAGAAGTTTCAATCGCCAGCCATGATTCCTGTCCCGCTGCATTGAGGCGAATCGACTCGTCAATCACATTTTTGTAACCGCGTTTAAAGCGATGGTGAATTCCTTTTAAATCCTGTTCGATGAATTGCGTTAAACCATCGGATGTGATAGAATCCGTAACGACGGTAGAGCCTGGGTGCTCTTGTAGGACGATCGCCGAAATCAACGCGATTAACCGATTGCGATTCAGTTCCTTGCCAAATTGATCCACAGCCGCACTGCGATCGACATCCGTATCAAAAATAATCCCAAAATCAGCTTGATTGGCAATTACCGCTTGACAAATTGACTGCATTGCCTGTTTATCTTCGGGATTCGGCACGTGATTTGGGAATGTACCATCCGGTTCTAAAAATTGACTGCCGGTAGTGTCTGCACCCAAAGGCTTTAAGACTTTATCCACATAAAATCCGCCCGCACCATTCCCCGCATCCACAACAATTTTCAAGCCTGTCAGCGGCTGCTCAAAATTATCGGGATGATTGACTGATTCCCTAATCTTTTCGACAAATTGGTTGCCATAAACTGAGATAAAATCATGCTTGGTAATAGTACCGAAAACGGCAGCTTTTTTAAACTCATTGGTTTCGGCAAATGTTAAGATATCGGTAATATCTTTTTTTTGTAATCCACCCTTAGCGGTGAAAAACTTTAAGCCGTTGCGATTAAAAGGTAAATGGCTAGCAGTCAGCATAATCGCGCCGTCGCACTCAAAACCTGGAGTGATTGTACTCATAAACATGGCGGGAGTTGATGCCATTTCAAAGTCATATACTGTAGAACCAACTAAGGCTATACCATCCATGACTGCTTGCATTAAAGTTGGCCCGGATAGGCGACTGTCACGCCCGATCGCAATTATCAACTTTTCCGCAGGTTTATTGACTTTTTGCACCAGCCAACTGACAAAGGATTGACCTAAAATTGTCGCAATTTCGGGAGTGAGGTTAACTTTTTCATCGGGAACCCCTTCGAGGGCGATACCGCGAATATCTGAGCCATTTTGCAGTTTTGTCCAGTTATAGTTTTGCATAATCATTGATGGTAAGTATAGCAGTTGACAGTTGACAGTTGACAGTTGACAGTGAATTTTTTGGATGGAGATTCAAACCCTACCCTCAAACAATCCATATTATAGGTGAGGGAGTTAAACCCGGTTTCGATCCAATTATCAATTGCCCATTGTTAAAAGCCTTGTCAAACTGTATCACTTTCTTGACTGTCTAGGATAGCGGCAAGATGTTTGCGGATTGTGGGTGAGCGAAATCCCAAAATGATATCTTTGTTACAGACACCGCGCTGAATTAGCTCTTGATCGATGAAGACTTCGGTGCTATTTTGCTGAATCCAAACTTGGCCCTCGATGATATCTAAGTGCATGGCGCAACCATATATGCGATATTCATCGCGCCAACTATGATGTATCACCAAATAGCGATCGCGTGAATGGTCAAAAATTAACTGAGCTTGGGTGTCGTCTTTGGCGAAGTCTTCGAGAAATTGACAAACAATTTGGCGATACTCATTTATTCTATCCATTGTTCAATAGCCTCACTATTTGGATTATAAACAATTAACCGAACCTGATACCGCTCAATGACAGTTTTTGCTGGTTCAAAACGTAAAAAGGTTTGATAAGCATCTCTAGGTACTGCTAGATACAAAATACGCCCTGGTTCATCAGAAACTTCTATGGCAATTCGGTAGTTTAGAAATTGACCAAGAGCCGTGTGAAATGCTGAAATGTTAGAGCCACTAATAAAGCTTTTTACTTCTACTGCGATTTGACTGCCTTCTTTTTCGGCTGCGATCGCTGATTCGGCAGCTAAGTCAATGTAGATATCAGCTATACCATAGCGCAGTTGATAAGGATCGTGGGTGATTTGCCAACCTTCTTTTTGAAGAGCGATTTTGACGGTGTTATGAAATATGTCTTTTGCCATAGTAATTAATGATTATCGTTGAGAAATTGTATAAACTCTTTGAAGTCTTGATTCAGTATTTTTGTATTTCCATTGGTGATAACTATGACGAATTTCTTCTAATGCCTTAAGTCTGGCTTGATAAGATTGAGTTTGCCAATAAGAAAAATCACTTTTTTGTTCTTTGAGGTTTATTTTACGACAAAGAATGGTCTTTTATTTGTATCCATTATGTAGATTTAAATTGATTAATTTGATAGATTTCTTGAGCATCTTCCAAGGAATATTCAATTTCATCATCTTCGTAGAAAAGTTGCGTTAATGAATAGTCTTGCCACTCGGTACTTTGCCACTCAGTATATTCGGATATTATATCAAATTCATTGGTATTAGAATTATTCATCTCTCTCTTTTCTGACTCTGTGTTCTCTGCGCTCTCTGCGGTTAAATCATTCCGATCCAAGCTTAAACGATATTAGCTGTTGATTTTTCCATAACTTATCTTGATATCTCATTATAGCAATATCTCTGAGGGTAAGACTTAGGCATTACGGTGACAGAGTTTTTCAATCCAACAATGGAAATTATAGCCCCATCACCGCTGAGATTAAACTCTCATTGCTTAATCATGCTCAACGCTGTAAACTGCCGCTAAGCGGAACTCGCCTTTCGCGGGGACTTCGACAATATCCGTCGCCGCATTGGTCGTTTCTACGCAGATTAAACGCTGATAATCGCTATCATCAAGGTCGGCCATGCTTGCAGAAATTTTCACCCAGGGATTCCACACAACGGCGGATTTACTGCCAGATGATTTAATCCGAATCCGACGATTGAGGGCGGCATCGTCTATGACGAATTCGTTGGTGACATCGAGATAAATTCGATCGACCTCACCGACAGCTACGACTGCACCTACTTGAGTTTTTTCGACTCCACCGTCAACTTTATCAAGATATTGGCTGTTTTCTAAACCCAACACCTGCACGCGGTTGATGTCTCCGACTAGGAAATAGGTGTGGAAGGCTTGGGTGAGGGGAAATGCTTTGTCGCCGAGATTGCGGGTGATTAATTCTACTGTGAGAGTGGTGCCGATCGTAATTGCGATCGCCAGTTCAAAAGCTTGGGGCCAAATTGCTCTAGTTTCCTCAGTATCCTTGAGGCCTAGGGTGACTTCGGTTGCGCCGTCAGGAGTTGTACCAGTGTTGACGACATTCCAGAGGCGATTGCGGACAAACCCGTGGGCTGGGCGGCCCAAGCCTTCGGGATCTGGGCCAAACCAAGGCCAACAGATGGGTACACCGCCTTTGATGGCTTTCCCTTCGGCGTAGTAGGCTTTGTCGCTGAGGAACATCAAATCTGCGGTTTCGGTGGCTGGTTGGAAGGAGAGCACTTGGCCGGAATACACAGATATCAAGGCTTTGGCTTGGCCGTTGTCGATGTGAATCATCGGGAAACCGCCGTTTCCGCTGGCGAAGGTGAGGTGGCCGGCGATGCTGTAGTCTGTGTTTAGTTGGTCAATACTCATGCTGGTGGCGGAGGTTAATTGCTTCCCAATTATCCGATATTATGGTTGCTGCGGTTGTTTGTATTGTTGAGTTTGAGTGGAATGTGCGATCGGCTAATGTTGGTTGTATTCTGGTGTTGGGAGGACATTAAGAAGATTTGAGAGTTAACAAGGTTTGTTGAATTTTTATCCTGGTTGCAATTTCACTGTCTGAATTTTGAACGAATACCGCATTTTTGTATCTGGAGCGCCCAACTATGAAACTTAAGTTATCTTTATTTTATAAAACATTTTTAGTGGCTAATTTGCTACTAGGTTCGACAATAGCTTTCAGTACCAATACTCAAGCCCAGACGAGAAATTCTGGTGAAGATTATAGCTCCAAATGCAGTTTTTACGGACAGAATCAAACGCAGGCTCAAACAATAGGCTGTTCGATCAAGCAGAGTCCCAACCAAATTATAATTGACTGGAATGATGGATTAAAAACTATTCTAGTTGCCTCTAATGGTGGTTGGAAATCAATGCCTTCTGAAGCGAAAGCCGAAGTCAGATTTTATTCTGGGACTGGGCGAGTCGCTCACGTTGAAATTTTCTCTGGTCCAGGTAAGGGAATTATTGTTGTCAAGCCATAATCGCGTTCATTTAGTTAAGAAACCCGGTTTCTGGGAATTATGCAAAGATTAAGAAACCGGGTTTCTCAGAAAATTTAGGTTTGGTGGCGAGAGATTTCGGAAGAAACCCGGTTTCTGGGAATTATGCAAAGA
Organism: Microcoleus sp. PH2017_05_CCC_O_A; assembly: GCF_020738785.1. Classification (NCBI taxonomy): domain Bacteria; kingdom Bacillati; phylum Cyanobacteriota; class Cyanophyceae; order Oscillatoriales; family Microcoleaceae; genus Microcoleus; species Microcoleus sp. PH2017_05_CCC_O_A. The sequence continues at coordinate 5,302 of NZ_JAEQCB010000066.1, forward strand.
TTAATCAACTGGTTTCTGATATCAATTGCCAAAAATAATGCAAAATCTCCGATCGGGAATTTTGGTTTTTTTGCTGTTTTTGATTGTGTCAATCTTCACAGATAACGGTTTCAATCCCTATGTCAGGAAATAAGGGCTACAAGACTCCCACTGCTAACAGCGCCTCCGCTTCAACCTCATTCATCTCATCGAGTTTCAGCCAAACTTGGTGCATCAACTCATCCAACCCAACTCGACTCACAGCCGAAATCATCAACACCGGAGCACCGCTGATTTCCTGCAATCGCGCGATCGCATTTCCAATTTCCTCATCCTCAAGATCGATCGCATCTACCTTATTAAAAGCCAAAATCTGCGGCCGATCGGCCAAACCTCGCCCGTAAGCTTTCAATTCTTCTTGAATTGTGACGTAATCGGCGATCGGATCTTCATCAGTAATATCCACCAAATGCAGCAACAACCGAGTCCGTTCAATGTGCCGCAAAAACTCATAACCCAAACCCGCGCCCTCGTGAGCCCCGGCAATTAATCCTGGAATATCAGCAAAAACAGTACCGTCGCCGGTTGGTTTTTTGACTACGCCCAAATTCGGAATTAAAGTTGTAAACGGATAATCTGCAATCTTTGGACGCGCCGCCGACAAAGCAGAAATTAGCGTAGATTTGCCAGCATTCGGCAAACCAATAATTCCAACTTCAGCTAACAGCTTCAATTCCAAGCGCAAAAACTTGTGTTCTCCTTCTTTTCCCGGTAGCGCATAATCTGGAGCGCGGTTAGAATTTGTCAGAAAACACTTATTTCCTAAACCGCCTTTACCACCTTTGGCTACACAAAAAGTCTGTCCGGGCGTCACCAAATCTGCTAAAATTGCCTGAGTTTCCGCATCGTAAACTACTGTACCGCAGGGAACTTCGATCGTGCGATCGGCTCCTGAAGCACCAGTCATATTCTTCGGCGCGCCCTTCTTCCCGTTTTCGCCTTTAAAAATCCGGTTGTACTGGAAATCCAGCAGCGTTTGCAGGCTTTCCACCGCCACCATAAACACAGAACCGCCCCGCCCGCCGGTGCCGCCGCTTGGCCCGCCCGCCGGTATATACTTTTCTCTGCGAAAAGCTACCATACCGTCGCCGCCTTTGCCGGCTGCGACTTGAACATCTGCGCGATCGATAAATTGCATAATTTAATCAATAATTATTGGTCAATAGTCAGTAGTCAGTAGTCATTAGTCAGTAGTCATTAGTTATGATACCAGATCCAAGTAAAATGTTTATCTTTTGGTGTGAATTACACATCCTACTCCCGAGTAGGGAGTAGGATGTGTTTTACTTTTGTATGTAGTGCTGTCCCCGTTCTAGTGCTTATATAATCACGCGAGCAGGGACAGCACTCAAAGAAAAAATGCTTTTTACAAAACAGAAATTCACCATCCTACTCAACTAATTAGGAGTCATTGGTTCATAGCATACAGTCATTAATCGAAAATCTCACAAAATTGACCAATTACCAATTACCAATTCCCCATTCCCCATTCCCAATGCCCAATGCCCAATTCCCCTAACAATATGACGATACATCTTCCTTGCAATCATCTGCCAAATAGCAGAGAGCTCGAAAGCGCATCCCCACCAATTGTTCGTACAGCGGGTTAAGCTTGCACATCGGTGGAATGTGGACGATTTTGCGGCCGAATAATACGACATCTCGCTCAAACGGACACTGCGGTGGAATCATTTTGCAGACAAAACGTGCCACTCTCGGATCGTGAACTTCCCAGCCGTCAAGCCAGTCTTTCACGGGTGTCAGGACATTTTTCTGCTGAGGTTGAGGCCGCCCAGAAAGCGGTGTTGCTGCATAATCAACGGCTGTTTGGCTGCTTGATTCCTGCGGCTGCGCGCTGCTGTCTTCGATCGTGTGTCGCAGAGATTCGATCGCCTCCACGTTATGACCCAAAGCTGTGCAAAACTTGTAAAGTACCTCGTCTTCGCTCAGAGAGTAAGTACCGTCTGCTAAGGCTACCATGACTGCTGTTCTCAAAAAATTCTCCCCGTTGGCGGTACCTGTCCCGAATACAGCAGCTAGTTCCTCTGCGGTAATCGGTTCAAAACCGGTCTCAAAAGATACCGGATTTAGTTCATCCTGAGTCAGGCTAGCAATCATTTTTTGCTCGTTTTCGTCAAAGTTGCCGTCAGCCCAAGCAATTGTCAGCAATCCCCGCAGCCAAGCGGCAATCTCTCCATCGGTGCAGTTAGATTTTGCGTTACTCATCAGCGTTTCCAGTTGGATGATATACCAGTCTAGTTGTTGGTTTGGAGCGGGATAACTATTCCCCTCTAAATAATTTTTACTGGTTTTTTGCTCGATCGATCTTTTTGTGAAAGGTTTGTGCCCGAAGATTGCTCCAAACGCTTGTAGTGGACGTGTTAAAAGCATATTTGTGTCTCAGGAGCTTCGCCAATTAGCGAGCTAATCTATGGTTTAATCCTCTTCCCCTAAAGCGTCGTCTATCTGGAGGAATAGGTTTTGTTGATTCATTGTTAAGTATAGTTGCACCGATTTTAGATAGCGTATCGAATTTTACGTAATTTCAACGCCAGATCGACCCAATTTATCGCAAGCAATCACAGGTTTGCCAAGATAGGATCTAATCAGCAACCGGGTTTCTCACCCACGGGCGATTTTACTTCGCTATGTTTACATTTTAATATATATATTTGTAAATTTTTGTGTGTCGGCTCCGTAACATTTGACAATAAGTCGGCTTTATGCTGTGAAAATAAAAAGACTTGATGGAACTATCAGCCTATCTCAAAGGTTTTGATTGCTGGGGCAGCTTATAAATCAGTCCAAGACGGAACAATCACAATAAAAAAAGGTACGTAGTTGCGCTTCAGCGCTCCGAAGGTACGTAGTTGCGCTTCAGCGCTCCGAAGGTATGTAGTTGCGCTTCAGCGCTCCGGGTGGATCTAGGTTTTACAGAAGAAATACCATTAAATCAAGGTACGTTGTTGCAATGAAAGCGCTCTTTCCTAAGATTATAAAGAGCGCTCAAGCGCAACAACGTACCTCAGATCGAAAATGGTATTAGCTGCGGCGGCACAAAATCCAGCGCAATTCCATGGGCGGCCGTCCATTTGCCATCGGGAAGACATCTCTACCTGTGGCCCAACTCGGGAACCAAGGCGTTGGCGGCCAGGCTTCTTTTGGCAGGTGGTGGCGTTCGTATTCCCACACCAATTCGTCGGATATTTGGACTAAGGGTAAGCCTTCCATGGCGGCGGCGAGCTCTTGGGGCGTGAATAAAGTAGACCAGGAAAGTTGTGCAACTTGTCGCACGAGGGCGTCTGGCTGGTAGTCGCCGACGGTTAAGAATGTGCTGAAGAGCAACACGCCTCCGGGACAGAGGAAATCGCACATTTTGGCAAGGAAAAGCCGTACTTGATCGATGTCTCGAAAATGTGAGATGACTTCGGCGGCAACTGCAAGTTGGTAGCGGGCTGGTTTCATCCGCATTAAGGGATCGAGCACGTCGCCTTCTGTTACTGTGACGGGAAGGTTTTCGGCGGTGGCGGCTGTTTGCAATTGTTCTGCAAAAGCTGGGGTTAGCTCGATCGCATCTACAGAATAGCCCAATCTCGCCAGCGGTAAGGTATTGCGCCCGGTACCGGCCCCCACGTCTAAGATGCGGATGCGATCGGGATTTCCCAATTTAGCAGCCGTTGCCATCAATTTTGCATCGGGATGGGAACCAAATAGAGGCGGTTCTCTGGTGTCAACCCAGCTTTTATATTGTTCTCCTACTGTTGAAGTAGTGACAATTACTTTGCAAGCTAAACCGGTTTGTGGCGGCTGCACTGATTCGTATTGCAGAATCATCATCGATGCTGTTGAAGTGCGGTAGCCCTGTTCTAATTTAGTCGCTAAAAGCTTTCTGAGTTCCTCTTTACGGTCTTCTGGGAGGGGTCTGTCGAGGGTGCTAAATAGCTTTTCGATTGACTTGAGATAGTGGTTTACCATTCCCGGTACGCAGGGGAAAACTAATTCTCCGCGTGCGGTGACGCGAGTGTTAATTTTGTAGAGGATGGCTTGCTGGAGAATGTCGGGATTGACTACCAGCGGCATTTGTTCGGTTTGGTCGATCGTGCTTTCGGCGCCCATAAGTTCCGGGAAGAAGTCAGTTGACAGTTGACAGTTGACAGTTGACAGTTGACAGTTGCCAGTTGTCAGTTGTTAGTTGTCAGTTGTTAGTAAAAAACAATAGTATCTTGTAGATACGATATTTTTGCCCTTATCTACTTTGAGCTTTGTTTTGGATAAATCTTAAATCTCTCATCTCAAATCTACCAGGCCCAGAACCCGATTATGTCTGAAAATTCGAGTTAATATAGCGCTTCTTAAGTTAGTGCACTCAAGTGATTACTAATTACCAATTACCCATTACCAATTACCCATTACCCATTACCCATTACCTGACATACCTCACCGCCCTTGAAAAGGGCAATACCTCGATCGGCTGTAGCGCATTTAAAGTGTATTTTTCAGGACGAGGTGGAAAAAGCAAATCCTCTCGCCTTCTCCCCCTCTCTCGTTCTCCTGTTAGCCATCACAGGCAATTTATCTGGGTAGCAACTGAAAGCTAGGCTTAGTTGCTGCCGGTAAAAGTCACTTCAGGGAACTTTGACTGAGCTTCAGTCATCGGGCGCCGTCTGCCTTCTTCTTGCCAGTAGTTGATTACTTCTGTAGCTTGGTTGAGGACTTCGACGCGATCGTTGTCAGCAATCCAGTGTTTGGCTTCGAGTTCGTTTTTGAGTTCTTCCCACGCATCCTTGCGCGGCCAGAAAAAATAAGCTGTCAGCGGGCTAGTTCCTTTACCGACAACTTGGTCAACGGCGAGGGCAACATTCTCTTCTAGCCAGAGAACTTTTAAGATGAACTTGGACAAGCAAACCTCCAGGGTTCCGATCGAACTTATTAAAAATTTCTACAATCGCTAAGCGTAGCACATTCTGTTCAATAATGGCTCATCGGCGATTAAAAGTTTTGTCGAAGGGCTGGGTTTCCCGCTGCTTAGGGGCCCGAAACCAATAAAATTTGTCCACTCACTCGCCCCAGGTACAGGGATAATTAAGTTATGAGCAGATTTATTTTAGTTTTTGACATTGATGGTGTGGTGCGGGATGTGTCCGGTTCCTATCGAAGGGCGATCGCAGATGCGGTAGAACATTTCACGGCTGGTGCTTTTCGCCCGAATTCGATCGATATCGACTCTCTGAAGTCTGAGGGTGTGTGGAATAATGACTGGGAAGCGTCTTTGGAGTTAGTTTGCCGTTATTTTGATGGAATTGGGCGATCGCGAAATCAACTCGATTTCAAATATGACGAATTAGTCGCTTTTTTCCAAAGTCGCTATCGCGGGAATGACGATAAAAATTGGACTGGTTACATTTGTGACGAACCGCTGCTGTTAAATCCAGCTTACCTGGAAAATCTAACAATTGGAGGCGTTGCTTGGGGATTTTTTAGTGGCGCGATGCACGATGAAGCAGCTTATGTTTTGGAAGGGAAACTCGGCTTAAATTCCCCCGTGTTAGTCGCGATGGAAGATGCACCGGGAAAACCAGATCCGACTGGACTTTTCTCGACAATTGAACAGTTGGAAAATCGGCACGGTTTAGAAAGCAATTTGCCCGTGATTTATGCGGGAGATACAGTTGCCGATATTTACACCGTGGTGAAGGCGCGGGAATTACAACCGAATCGGGTTTGGCTGGGTGCAGGAATTTTGCCGCCTCACGTTTTGGATGATTCTGTTCGCTGTGAAGCCTATGCTGCGGCGCTGAAAAAAGCTGGTGCTGCGGCGATTTTTAGGAATATCGAGGAGTTGAATGCTGCACGAATTGGAGAATTATACGGCGGTTGAAACCGCGTCGGTACATTGGAGAATTAGACGGCGGTTGAAACCGCGTCTACACCAACAATGTCTGCCTCCGCAGACTTAAGAAAGAGGGCGGTTGAAACCGCGTCTACACCAACGATGTCCGCTCAGACGGCGGTTGAAACCGCGTCTACACAAACGATGTCCGCCTCCGCGGACTCAAGAAAATAACATAATTTTAACCGTTTTATCTTCAACCTGCGGAGGCAGGTTTGGTTTGTGTAGACGCGGTTTCAACCGCCGTTTTATCTTCAACCCGCGTCGGCGGGTTTGGTTTGTGTAGACGCGGTTTCAACCGCCGTTTTATCTTCAACCTGCGTCGGCAGGTTTGGTTTATGTAGACGCGGTTTCAACCGCCGTTTTATCTTCAACCCGCGTCGGCGGGTTTGGTTTGTGTAGACGCGGTTTCAACCGCCGTCTAATCAACCGCCGTCTAATCAACCGCCGTCTAATCAACCGCCGTCTAATCAACCGCCGTCTAATCTTATTTCAAGTTCAAGAATTTGTCTAAAGCGCTAACTACAACTGGCGGCCAGCGGCGGGTTTTTGCCACCCAATCGAGGTCTTTGTAGCGGGAATCGAGACCGACTGCGGCCACCCAATTGCTCTCAGCTTCACCGCGCTGTCCAGCCTCCCAAAGACAGGCGCTGAGGGCTGCTCTCATATCCGCAAATTGGGGATATCTGCGGACAATGTTTTTCATGTTGCGAATTGCTTCTTTGGTTTGCCCGTTTTGATAAAGTGCGAGGGCGTGATTGGCACGAGCAAAGGCGTATTCGGGCGCCAATTCAAAAGCTTTGCTGTAGTCTTTAATTGCTATTTCCCATTGTCCTAAACCTGCTTCGGCGTTACCTCGGTTGTTGTAGGCGGCTGGATCTTTCGGGTCTAATTCTAGCACATGATTGTAGTCGGCGATCGCTTCTTCCCAGCGTCCTAAACCTTCTAAGGCTGTGCCGCGATTTAGGTAGGGATCGGGAGCATTCGGAGCTAGTTCGATCGCCTTTTCGTAGTCAGCAATTGCTAATTGTAGTTTGTTTTGGCTGACTCTCGAATTGCCTCGGTTACTCCAAGCGGCGGCTTGTGAGGGAAATTTGTCAATAATTTCTGTCCACAAAGTTTCTGCGGCGGGAAATTTGCCTTCGTTTGTAGCCTCAAAAGCTTTCTGAACAAGTTCTCCTAATTCCTGCTGCTGAGGGGTGAGCTCTGTTGCTTGTAGTTGTGCGGCGGCGGGCGCGATATTTCCCAACCAAACTAACCCGGTTACAATTAATACTGTAAAAAATGTGAAAAGTGAGCGAATCATCTTTGGTGGCAGTTGAAACTTTACTAAGCTGTTGCGTATTTAAATTGAGTATTTGGGACGGGCTAGAAGCCCATCCCACAAGACTTTGATTTGTTTTTGACACAGAACAATTTAAATACAGAACAGCTTAAATATATTATTAACCTAAATTGCGGTCGTTGGTTAAATCTTATCAGTTAAAAGTAATTTTATGAAAAAACGCTTATTAATTTTGGGCGGAACGGGTGATGCTATTGAAGTAGCTGCCAGAGCTGCTCAAATTGCTGATATCGAGGTGATATCTTCGCTTGCAGGGCGGACTAAACAGCCTTTGACCCCAAAAACGGGTACGGTGCGGATTGGGGGGTTTGGTGGGGCGGCTGGGCTGGCTGAGTTTTTGCGTTGTAGCCCGATCGACTTTTTAATTGATGCAACTCATCCGTTTGCAGCGCAGATTTCAGCCAATGCTGCGGTGGCTGCGGCTGAGTGTCATGTCCCTCATTTGATGCTGGTGCGCCCTGCGTGGGAGGCCGTGGAGGGCGATCGCTGGATTGAAGTCGCCAGCCACTCGGAGGCTGCAAGGGCTTTGTCAGGGCATTCTCGGCGGGTGTTTCTGACGATTGGGAGGCAGGAATTGGCGGAGTTTGCGGGTTTGGAGGATGTTTGGTGTTTGATGCGGGCGATCGATCCTCCGGCACAAAATACTCTTGTTCCTCATGGTGAATTATTATTAGCAAGGGGGCCTTTTTCATTGGCGGACGAGCGGGAATTGCTCTTGCAATATCAGATTGATACAATTGTTAGCAAAAACAGCGGTGGCGCTGCGACATATCCGAAAATTATCGCCGCTAGGGAGTTGAATATTCCTGTTGTAATGGTGCAGCGGACTCCGATTCCCAATGTTGAGCGGGTTGCTGATGTGTCGGGGGCGATTGATTGGCTAATTCAGCAGTTGAAGTGAAAATCACAACTTACGCACTCCGACTAAAGAAACCGGGTTTTTTATAAATTTGCGGGTGACAACGAAATATTGTCGAAAAAAACCCGGTTTCTCGGCTACCGCAATCAAGAAACCAGGTTTTTCTGAATCTGCGGGTAACAACGAAATATTGTCGCGTTATTTTCTTCATTCCGCGGAGGCGGAATTTGTTTGTCTAGGCGCGGTTTCAACCGCCGTCTTATCTTTGTTATTCAATGAGTTAAGATGATTGTTCATTTCTTGTAAATATCCTTTTAAAACTGGATACTGCGAAGTTGCTAGCAGCGCATCTTTTTTCTGATTGACAGTTGTTTCTAACGGCAAAATGCGATACTTAGATTTATTGTTCAAAGTATAGCGGTGTACCCAAGTCGGAATTGTTTTAATGCTGATAATTTCTGTGGTCTTTTCGGGAAATTTCTTGCGAATATTTATTTGCACAATTACACCTAAGTCTGTATAATCTTGGGTCTGCCCCGAGATGAAGTTTCCCATTGAATAAATTGCTACGGCCTTTCTGGTTTTCCCATTCTTTCCTTTGAATTTAAATATTTTGTAAGGCTGGACGACGTGGGGATGACTGCCGAGAATGATGTCTGCACCGGCTTTTAAAATGTTTTCAACTAATTGTTTTTGTTGGGTGTTTGGCTGTCGCTGATATTCGTCGCCAAAATGCAGGGAAATTGCGATCGCATCTGCTCCTTTTTTTCGGGCTTTGGCGATGTCTTTGATTATCTGTTTTTCGTCGATTAGCGAAACTAGGTAATCTTTGCCTTTGGGTATCGGGATGCCGTTTGTGCCGTAGCTGTAGGCTAGCATGGCTAGCGATATGTTGTTTTTGGTGACGATCAAAATCCTATCGCCCGCTGCTTTAGACTTGGCTGTCCCTGTTGATGCAATTTTGCGATCGCCCAAATTTGCGATCGTCCTAATTACCCCTATTTCTCCCCGATCCAAAGCATGATTATTCGCGGTTGTCAAGATATTAAATCCAGCTTTTTTCGCAGCATCCAGTAATTGCACTGGTGCGTTAAATAGCGGATATCCCGTATATCCGCCCGCATCTTCGCCCGCTAAAGGTGTTTCCAGGTTTCCCGTTACCCAATCGCCTTTTGACAGGATACTTTTAACTGGTGCGAAGAAGCTGTCAAAATTGTATGTTTGCTTTTTTGCATCGTAGCCCGAGATTGTTTGAGTAATGTGCATCATGATATCGCCGACAGCAATTAGTTGCGCTTCTTTAATCTCAGACTTGGGTTTAGCCGGTGCAGGTGTTGCAATTGGCGATGGCGTCCCGCCCCGCAAGCTACGGCTTTCTGTACGCTGTGTGTTGGTTTTTGGCGTTTGGATGTCGCAGCTTGCGATCGAAAACACGGCAATTACCGAAAGCAACCGACGAAAAGTCATAACTTTTAAGAGTGATTTATCGGCATCTATGATATCATCATTATGCCTTGCACACCGTTGGCTGGAAACTAAGTTTTTCAACAAAAATATTGGCTAAAAACTCTCAATCTTCCTTAAAAAGCCCGGGTTCTTTGTTCGGATTACGCAATTTATAATGACTCGATTAGTTACACCCAAATAAATGACAAAAAAATATCTCATTATTGCCTTTATTGTTTTCTTCTCAATTACGGGTTTTGGTATTTTGAGTTACGCTCAGAGTTCGAGCGATCGACCTTTTGAATTTGCCTTAATTGGCGATTTGCCTTACAGCGCAGAACAAGAAGCAAAATTTCCGAATTTGATTGCAGATATCAATCGATCGCCCGCAGCCTTTGTCATTCACGACGGCGATATCAAAAGCGGTGGATCTGTCTGCGATGATGCAACTTTTGTCAGCCGCCAGCAGTTATTTAATAAATTTGAAATGCCCTTCATTCTCGCCTATGGTGATAACGAATGGACTGACTGTCACCGTTCAAATAACGCCAGTTACAACAATCCCATAGAAAGACTTGCTAAACTGCGGGAAATCTTCAACAAAGGCACTCAAAGTTTGGGGAAACGTACCTTAACTCTCACCCGCCAAAGCGAAAATTCGCAGTTTGCTAAATATCGTGAAAATGTCCGCTGGATTTATAACGGGATAACATTTTTGGCGATAAATATGCCGGGAAGCAACAACAATTTTGGCCGGACTCCCGAACAGGATAAAGAATATGCCGATCGCAATTTCGCTAATTTAGCCTGGATTAAAGAATCTTTTGCTTCAGCAAAACGCAGCAACAGCAAAGGAATCATATTAGTTGCACAAGCAAATCCGGGCTTTGAACTCGATCGAACCGACAAAAGAATAACCGGCTACAACGATTTTATCGCAACTCTGGAAACAGAAACCCGCAATTTTCCCGGACAAGTCGTATTCGTGCATGGCGATACTCACTATTTCCGCATCGACAAACCTTTACCTCGTTTTGACGATGACACTCAACTCCCCAGACTGCTAAACTTTACCAGAGTTGAAACTTTTGGTTCTCCAAACGTGCATTGGTTGCGGGCTTTTTATGACCCCAAAAATCCTAACGTGTTTGAATTTAAACAGCAGATTGTTCCCAAAAATTAGGCAAATTAACACCAGTTGTATCCCAGATAAATATTGTTTCGCTTATACTGAAGATCGCTAGCATGGAGGAATTTATTTATGACGATCGCAACTGAGCGCATTACCCTTGAAGAATTTCTGAAACTGCCAGAAACTAAACCAGCCAGCGAATACATTGAGGGCGAAATCATCCAAAAACCTATGCCTAAAACAAAGCATTCTCGTCTCCAGGGGCGATTCCTGCGTACCATTAATGAAGTGGTAGAGGAACCCAAGATAGCTTACGCTTTTCCAGAGTTGCGGTGTACGTTTGGCGGGCGCTCGATTGTGCCCGATGTTGCGGTACTATTGTGGGAACAGATGGAGTTTGATAGCAACGGTGAACCGTTGGATGATGTGCTAATTGCACCCTATTGGGCGATCGAAATTTTATCGCCAGAACAAAGCTCCAACCGCGTAACTAAAAAAATTATTCACTGTCTCGAACATGGCTGTCAGTTGGGATGGCTAGTCGATCCAGGCGATCGATCGATTTTAGCATTTTTACCCAATCAACAACCGCAATTCTGCGAAGGTAGCGATGTCGTTCCCGTACCCGAAATCATTCCCTTGAATATCACCGCCGAACAAGTATTTAGCTGGTTGAGAATGCAAGCATCAACGACAGGTTCGTAGTGAGGACTTTAGTCCTCATCAAAACAGAGGACTCAAGTCCTCACTACGAACCTTTACCTAAGCACACAATCGCATTGCTGATTGACAGTATGAATTGAGTTATACCCAAAAAGTCTATGTTTTACTCAAGGGTAAAAAATGTGAATTCATACTTAAGTTCAGCAACGCCAAATTTTCGCTCCTTATCTCTAATTTCCCAGCGGTGGAATCTTAGCCAAAACGCCTTTTTTCAAAGCTTGAGGACGCTCAGACCAAGGCAACAAACCATCCGGTTTAGCATAGTATTGACCCGCGCATTCGAGTACAGCTTCGACACTTTTCGGTTCATTTGGAGGCAAATCACCAAACAGATAAGTATACTTTCCAGCAGCAGCAAAAGAGACCGCACAAGAATGACTGCAAGCACTCATGCACTCAACTTCTTGAATCTCAAACTCATCAGACAACTCCCAATCTTTAGCGAGTTTAGATAAATCTTCCATGAATTGTTGGCCACCACTTTTACCTTCGCGCTTGCCATCTTTCCAAACACTAGCGCAAGCAGTGCAAACCAAAAGACAGTGTTTTGTGCGTACAACCGTGTTTCGTTTAGTTCCATTCATCATCCATACCTCGTAGATGCGTTCAAAAGTGAGTTAGATATCGGCGGGCATTCTGACTTTAGAGGTAGAGGACTGAAGTCCTTACTACAAACCTCATTACAGTTGCGGGACAGCGCCGGACTTGCACCGAACTTTCCCCGTTTCCTCTGGCGGCTGCTCCCCGCTAGAACCGATCGCGAATTCAAATCCTATCACACTTGCCACCCTTTCCCAAAAAAGTTATCTTGGTAACAGCGATTTTTAATATCTAACCACATAAATTAACCCTGTTCGTAGTAAGGACTTTAGTCCTCTGATATTTCTGCGGACTGAAGTCCTCACTACAAACCTTATGAAC